>NZ_VPBP01000027.1:0-45244 GCF_013418685.1 Acinetobacter sp. YH12129 | reverse complement strand
CCGAGTCGTAAAGCTCAGAAAGCTAGCAATGAACAAAGAAATTTAAATCCTGTTCTTGACTCTTGCAGTTAAAAACAGGACATTTTAAATGGTTTATCGCATAGACATTTTAATTGGTGAATAACACGACTTGTAATGCAATTTGCATTACAATATTCCTAGTACATTAAATACTTGGGAAATATGATGGCTACTGTTAACTTCAGGATCGATGAAGCCCTTAAAGAAAAATCTTATTCAATCCTTAAAGAGCAAGGTATTGCACCTACTGATTTCTTCACTAGTATTCTTGAGTATGTTGCTACGACTGGGAAACTGCCTGTCAAAAAAGCTTTGCTTTCGGAAGAAGATGAAGAATTATTAGCTCTTGTCCGTAAGCGCATTAATGATCCTAAAGAGATGTTTGAGGAAGTCACATTAGATGACTTATAAGCTTTTACGTCACAAGGACTTTACAGCAGAATGGGAAAACTCCCTGTTGCTATACGAGATCAATTTAAAAAGAAACTAGCCAAAGTCATAGAGCAGCCACATATTCCAAAGAATATGCTTAGAGGCGATCTTGCAGGTTGCTATAAAATCAAATTATTAAAAGCTGGTGTCCGACTTGTCTATCAAGTTAAAGATGATCAGGTAGTTATCCTGCTCATTACCGTCGGAAAACGAGCTGATAGCATAGTTTATGACGAAGCGAAAAAGCGAATTAAAGACTAAAAATGGGAGCTTAAAGCTCCCATTTTTGGCTTCGTATAAGGTGTATTATGTTAATTTTAGGAAAGGCTCTAGACTAGCAGAATGATTATGTTAGTCTAGAGCATATAATTAACATTATTGAAGTATTTTACATGGCAATTTTTCGACATTCTTCTGCACACTGACGGCAAGCCTCAGCACATTTTTTACAATGATCATGTGAATGTTTTTCACACTCTTCCGCACAATATTCACAGATCTTAGCACAAAGCTCACAAATCTCTTTGAGGAAAGGTGAGTTATGTTGTTGCATACGCACACATAACTGACAAATATCTGCACATTCTAGACAACGTTGAATACATTCACGCATCATCTCTAAATCTTTTTCTTTTAAACAAGAAGTTGCACATTCAGTACAAATAAGTGAACAGTTTGTACATGCAGAAATACACTTTGAAAATTCCGTATTAATCATTTTTTACTCTCAACTTATATAATCAAAGAAATAATTAAAACATAATTTTTTTCTACTAATTATTTTAAATTATTAGTAAATGTAATACATAATGTTAATTTATATGAATAATGTTAATTTTAACTAAATCTTATTTATATTCCAAATTATTAAAAAACAGTTTTTAATTAGGATAGATGATCAAGTATCAAAAGCAGCTATTCTTAAAATAACTGCAATAATTTTATCACTTTAAAAATAGATTTTCCCTCTATTTAACATAATGGCGATTATACGAAGTACACTTGTATATTAATATAAATATCAATCACTTGAAAATTTAGCCATGACTAAGAAAAAGCAAAAAATCGGCTTTTGTAATAAGTTGGTGAGTTTTTAAGCAGATCTGTAATATTTTGCCAGTAAATTTGATTAAAAAACGATCAATTTGGCAATCAGTGCCCATTTCATCGGCTTTCAGGATCCGAAACTATCCCCAATGGCTGTGGATAAAATTTAGGCTATTTTGTACGCCCTGGCGCACAACAATCTCGGCTCTTTGCGGCTACCAGGAACAGTGGAATTTTCCTATGATGAACTCATCAGGAACAGGAAGTTCCAAACAACAAGAATAAGAAAGATCGCACCAGGAGCGTGAGGTAAGACAGGAGTCATACCTAGCAACCCAATATGAGAAACCCCGGCAGGATGCTGGGGTTTTTTATTGTCTGCATTTAAGGTCTAATCAGTCTTAGCCAATTCATTTTGGTTGATAAGTTTAATCAGCGCATTTTGAACAAACTCATCAAGTTCAATCCCTTTTTCTTTTATGATGGTTTCTATCTTTGCTAGCGTTTCACTTTCTAATTCGAACTCGATTTCTGCTGATGTTTCCATGAGTAAATCATAGTTATTTTCGACTATCTTTTTAAAGGTTTCTTCTAGATCTTTTGTTGATGGAATATTGAAAGATAAGCGTAATGAGCTATTGATAATTTCAATATGGGTATACCCTAAATATTCAGTACTTTTTCCCACAAATCCTAAGTGCTTCATAAAAAACCTTAAATAAATATAGTAGAGAGCTGTCTAAATTAAGCCAGACTCTCTTTTACAAATTTTGGATCAACAATAAATAATCGAATAAGGGATGTTGCTGCTCCTGATGGTCTTCTCGCACCTTGTTCCCATGATTCAAGAGTACGTCTTGATACGCCAAGAATCTTAGCAAACTGATCTTGTGTTAGTTGAGCCTTTCTACGAGCTAACGCTACATCTGTCTCAGTGATTACGGTTCTTTTCGCTGCATTACTAGTAAGCATATCGTCGATGCCTTGTAATATTTCAGCTTCAATATCCCTAGTTGCTTCAAAAGCCTCAAGTTCTTTTTCAGTCATTAAACGAGTCATTTAGTTTCTCCACTAATGCTTGAAGAGTCTTCTTACTAAGCTGTACAGTTTGCTTTTTACTGTACAAGGTTAATAACCAAATCTCTCCATTTGCTAAACGATTAAAGTAGATGACTCTGACACCACCACTTTTACCTCTACCACCGCTAGTCCATCTAATCTTACGAATACCACCTGCATTAGGCTCTACATCTCCTGCTTCAGGATTTAATGCTAAGAATGTTTTGAATTCCTCATATTCTTCCTGAGTCCAATAAACAAGACAGTATTTAGTAAATAATGGAGTCTCACATATTGTATACATTGATTGCATTCATACTACCTTGTAGTAGTTTATTTTATACTACTTTGTGGTATTTTTAAATGATAATTCTTAGTTCTCAGGATTAAATGCCTATTTAAGTGATGTGCTGAAAAGGTTGCCGACACATAAAGTGACTCAGATTGAAGAATTGCTACCACACCGCTGGAAACCTGAACCGAATTAAAAAATAGGCATGGGGTTCAGCGGACGCTTACGTTCTGTTATTCCAAAGTAGAAATGTCCTATCTTAAAACCAAATAGAAATGTCCTATACAGACATTTCCAAGTCAAGCACAGGATTCAGATTTCGTTGTTGAATTGCTGTTTTCTGTGCACGTCTTCTTGGCATAGATTGAGAACGATTGCGTTTGTATTGCTGTTCCAATTCTTCATGCTGTTGTTGAATATGATTGAGAACAGCACCTAAACGTTTATTCTCAACAATCTCTCGCTGGTTAAGCTGACTTAATTTATCGAAGATGCTGTAATTGATTTTTCTTCCCTGATATTCAATCGCGACTGTACCATCCGGGTATTCTAGGAACTCAAGATACTTACCAATCAATCTTTGGTTTTCTTCCGTGTTTTCCAGGAGATATACGCATTTATCATAAGTAATCGTCAGGCTATTCGTGACTCTGCGGGGTTCACGCCAAGTAAAAACATCATCTAACTCCTCAGCAGTTTCAGTAACAGTCCGGTGTAAATCCTTGGGATTAAAAGCCATCTTGGCGAACTTCTGATTGAACTGCTCAATGAAGCAGGGTAGCCAGGCATTCGCTTGCTCAATCGAACAGATGCCTTCCAGGCGCATTTCTTTGATCAGACGGTCCTGAAGCGTTCTATTGGCCCGTTCTACACGGCCTTTGGCCTGTGGTGAATTAGCGAAGATAATATCGATATTCAGGGTGCTGAGTACGCGCCCAAACTGGGTAATCTTGGTGTCTTTCTTACTGCTTTGATTCACCCTGAAGACTGAATGTTTATCGCTGTAAAATGCCAACGGCTTACCATGCTGCTCAATATACAAACGTGTTGAAATCATATAGTCAAAGGCTGATTCTGATTCACAGAAGCGTAAATGCTGCAATTTTCCTGTGGCATCATCGATAAATACCAGCAGACAGCATTTAGGGGCTCGACCTTCAAACCAGTCATGGTGTGAGCCATCGATTTGGATCAGTTCACCATAACAGTCCCGGTTATAACGAGGCTGATACGGGCGTTTCAGACGCTTGGCGCGAGGAATCCATAAATCGGCTGCAATCATCCAGGAACGCAGTGTTTCCACTGAAATATCAAAGCCATGAACGGTGGTGAGCTTTTCATGCGCTAAAGTGGGTCCGAAACCATGCAGTTGATCAGAAACAATATTGAGGCACTTGAGTCTGAGCTCTTCAGGAAGCCTGGAATTGCTGATTTGACCACGACCGGCATGGGCTAATGCAGCTGGGCCTTGAGCTTTGTATTTTTGCAATAAACGTCTGATCTGACGCTCTGAAATATGAAGTAGCTGAGCAGCTTGGGACTGGGTTATGCGTTGATCACAGATTTCCTGCAAGACCGACAATCGTTTAAGTTCTTTATCCGACATAGACACCAACATATCAAACCGTCCGCTAAGAAAATTGCAAAAGTGCATATTCTAAAAGCGGACATTTTTACTTTGGAGAAACCGGACATTTCTACTTTGGGCTTACACGTTCAATTCGTATAACCACCATTATGTTAAATAGAATCAAAAAACCTCCAATAAAATCGTTATAGTATTATTATTTATTGAGTAGATAAGAGAATTAAATTAGTGAAATACTCAAATGAACAAATAGTAAAAGCACTCTTACTTGCTCCTTTACCTTTACTTTTTTTAACAACAGTCCTGTTTATCGCAGTGAATCACGAATACAGCCTATACTCGATTTTCGTAGTTCTTGTAGGACACGGTCTTATTTACTTGGCTTATTGTATTTTGACTGTGCCTTTTAGCTACATATTCTCAATTCTTTTAAATCGTTATAACAGTCTTAATTTATTAACCATCTGTATTACCTCTCTAATTATTGCTACTCCATTTTTTATTCTTTTAGGATGGGGGCATACTGGAAAGATTGCTGAAGATTGGTGGAAGATGTATACCAATACATGGGCTAGCTTTCTGGCTCTATTTCCTGGCTTATGTTATTGGCTGTTTTTAATTAACTTAAAAGATAAAGAATAGTTATGAAAAAAATATTATATTTTAATTTTTTAGCGATTATTTTGACTTACGTATCTTTGCTTTATCAAAAAAATATATTAGTTGCTCGCATAGTTGTAGATAAGCTTGAAAAAGTTAAAGTCATAGCTGGGGGATTTCCTCTCCAGTTCCTTATAGATGGTGAAACCTCTCCAGTCGGAAGTATAAGTATCAATCCTTTATTTATTTTCATCGGCATGGATCAATTTGTTTTTCTCAATTTTTTTATTGATTATTTATTTTGGATAAGTATTTTATTTGCTTTTTCTATGATTGTGAAAAAGTACAGAATTGTATAGATCTTCTAAAATTAACATAATACACGTTATACGAAGTTGAAAAATTGAGACTATAGCCTTAATTTTTATGTATTTTTTTAATTTAACACCTAGGCCAGTGCCTAGGTTTTTTCTGTTATTCATCTCGTATAACAGCCATTATGTTAAATGAATGATAATTGACATTTTGTTCATTAATACTGATATGCAACGAATTTTATTATATGTCACCCCTCAATTACAAATATAAATGACTGCTCGTCTAATCATCTCCATTACACAATTAAATGTTAAAATGCATAGCTACTTCATCTAAGATAAAATATATGTATCCAAATCTACAGCACAGCTTCGAAAACAGCGTCATTCTCGTTGTAGAAGATGATTATGATATTGGTGACATTCTTGAAAAATACATAAAAAATGAAAACATGCAGGTCATCCGTGCATTGGATGGACAACAAGCTTTAGAGTGCCTAAAAGCCAACTCTATCGACCTGATTCTCCTTGATATTAAATTACCCAAACTAAATGGCTGGGAAATTCTACAAATCATCCGTCAAACAAGTCATTTACCTGTCATTATGCTGACTGCCTTAGATGATCAAGTGAATAAGATCATGGGGCTAAAAATGGGTGCTGATGACTTTATTATTAAGCCATTTAACCCAAACGAAGTGATTGCACGAATACAAGCCGTACTTAGACGAAGTACAAGCCAAAATATGGAAATAACTAATATTATTCGTTATAGAAATATTGAAATTAATCCAGATCATCATCAAGTTTACATTTCAAATGGTCAAAGAAATCAGTTGCTCAACCTTACGTTAACTGAGTATAAGATACTGTTTTTGATGGCAAAAACACCGAATAAAGTCTTTACACGTAATGAATTGATCCAAAACTGTATGCCTGAAAGTGATGCTTTAGATCGCACTGTAGATAGCCATATCAGCAAATTACGCAAAAAACTTGAAGAAAATGATGTAAATGGCTTATTAATCAATGTCCGTGGCGTGGGGTATCGCTTAGATCAAAATCATGAAATTTAACTTTTTTAAAAATTCTGTTGGAATTAACTTCCAGTTTATTATCATGATGAGCCTATTCAATTTAGGCATTACGCTGTTATCTTTCATGATTGGCTATTTTGTTTATAGCTGGGCGATAAAAATAGGTTTTCTAAATACACAAGTTATTAATTCAAATGAATTTTCAGTTACCTCCGTTGACTTTATCTGGCTGTTTTTAGTGCTATTAACAGGCTTTTTTCTTTCTACTATCCTCGCCTTTAAATATGGAAAACGCTATACACAGCCAATTAGTGATTTAGCAGATGTTATTCAACAAATTCAACAAGGCAATTTAGCACTCAGAATTAAACAGCCACATCATGATATTCCACATGAAATCAAGTCTCTTATTGAGAACTTCAATGAAATGGCAAACCAACTTGAAGTATCAGTTAAGAATTCAACTGTTTGGAATGCTGCAATTGCACATGAATTACGAACACCTGTGACAATATTACAAGGTCGCTTGCAAGGTATTGTCGATGGTATATTTATTGCCGATAAAGCTTTACACCTAAGCTTATTGAACCAAGTCGAAGGCTTATCTTACCTTGTGGAAGATTTACGGACACTGACACTTATTGAAAATAAACAATTACGATTAGAACTAGAAAAGACCAATTTAAAAAATAGTATTGAAAAATGTCTGCAGATGTTTAATGAACGGTTTCATGTTAAAGGTTTAACTATTGTTTTAAATTTGACGGATAAATTGGTTTGCGTTGATATAAGAAGGATGGAACAGGTCTTTATTGCATTGTTCTCTAACTTTCTAAGATATTCGAATGCTGGAAAAATAAATATTACATCTGTAACCACAGCAGAACATTGGGTATTGACGTTTGAAGATGAAGGTCCTGGTATTGATGAATCGCATCTTAAACACCTGTTCAAACCCTTCTATCGACTGGAAGACTCTAGATCATGTCTAGATGGCGGTACTGGATTAGGCTTGGCAGTGATTGATGCAATTATTGAAGCACACCAAGGTCATATTTATTATTCTAAATCCAAAAACTTAGGTGGCAGCTGTTTTACTATTCAACTAAATCGTAAGACATCAACTCATTTATAATGTGTTAAGTTCAGATTAATACGGCTTAATTTAAACCATAAATTTAAGATAAATTGATGTCTGAACTTAACCATTCTGTTTGATGATCCTCAAATAAATTTCATCACAATGAATTCTCATCTCGATATTTAGCTAGCATAAAAAATACCACAATGGAGAGTATCCCGATGATAATCCCTGCTGTTAATAATAAATTAACATGAGCTGAACTGAAGGCAATTTTACCTGCGTTAATCAATGCTGTACCTTGTTCAACGGGTAACTGGCTCGCCACTAAATAGGTATCACCAATCGAAAGTCTGGCTTTTTCTGCTAAAACAGCAGTTAAATCTGACGGCACTTGAAGATGACTGCCAAATATATAGGCCATGAAAACACCAAATAAAGTAATACCTAGTCCTGTACCCAGTTCATAACCTGTACTTTCAAGTGAACCTGCCGCACCGCCCTTTTCTGCAGGTACTGAGCCCATGATCGCAATGGATGAAGCTGTTAAACCAATACTCAGTGTTAATCCAATCGAAGCTAAAATAAAGGGAACGATGATTCCCGGATGATGAAAATCTGAATAACTCAAACTGACCAACGCAATTGCTGCCAATATTAATGACATGGTCGCAACCAGACGGAGTCCAAATTTATTGGATAAAAAACCAGCAATAGGCCCGCCAATAGCGGCCGCAACCATAATCGGAACCATAAAAAGACCGGCTTGCAGCGGTGTTAAACGAATGACATATTGCAGCTCCATTGCCAAAGTTAACTCAACCCCTGCCAAAGCGCCTGCAGCAACCATTGCCATAATAATGCCGGCTAAAATAGCAGGACGTGAAAATAGCGAAAGATCTAGCATCGGCTGAGGAGAATTCAGCTGTTTGCGTACAAATATGGTTAATAAGCCGATAGATAAAACGACCAAAGGCAAGACAATCAACAACGACTGTTTACCGCCTAAGCCTGCTTTTAGTGCATATACAAACGAAATCAAACCGACAATCAGCAATAGCGCTTGACCAAATGCCCAATGTCCAGGGGTTATAGCTTCTTTTCGGGACAATAAGAAATAGCACATTGGTGCGACAACCAGCATGATTGGGACGTTAATCAGGAAAACTGAACCCCACCAGAAATATTCTAACAATCCCCCACCAATGAGCGGTCCAATGGCGGCACCGGCTGATCCGATTGTGCCCCAAATACCCAGCGCAATGGCACGTTCGCGACTGTCTTCGAAGGTTCTGCGAATAATACCCAATACACAGGGCATAATCATGGCACCGCCTAATGCTAATAAAGCACGTGCGGCAATCAGCATAGAAGCCGTTTGGGAAAATGCCGCAAGGACTGAGGCAATTCCAAATATAACCAAGCCAATCAGCAGAATCTTACGATTGCCGACACGATCAGCCAAAGTTCCCATCGGAACTAAAAGTCCAGCCATAAGTAATGGATAAATATCAATAATCCATAAGACTTGGTTACTTGTGGCACTCAGCGATTGGGTTAATGAGGGAACCGCAACATGCAGTACAGTCATATCAATCACAATCGGCAGAAATGCAAGCACGACAGCGAGCAATATCCACCAGCGTTTCGGATCAAGATTGGTAGCTTTCATGATTAAACCTATATTGATGGTTTATTAAATCAATTCTGAAATAAAGATGTAAATGAAAGATTTGTTGTGGGCTAAACTCGTTAACCCACAGCTTTTATTCTCAGTTTTGATGCTTAATGTGCCGCTTTACGTTTCGAGAATTTCTCAACCATGCTCATGACGACAATAAAGAAAATCGGTACAAAAATAACAGCTAGAATTGTTGCGCTGATCATGCCGCCAAAGACGCCTGTACCAATCGCTTTTTGAGTTTCAGAACTAGCGCCACTGGCAATGACTAAAGGAATAACGCCACAGGTAAATGCCAAAGATGTCATTAGGATTGGACGTAAGCGCAATTTAGCGGCTGCAACGGTTGCCTCCACTAAACCCATTCCTTCTTCTCTTAGTGCTTTTGCAAACTCAACAATCAAAATAGCATTCTTTGCAGATAGACCAATAATCGTGATCATGCCGACCTTAAAGAAAATATCATTTGGCATACCACGTAACATTACTGCTAAAAAGGCGCCAATCAACCCTAGAGGGACAACTAGCATCACAGAGAATGGAATTGACCAGCTTTCATAAAGCGCTGCCAAGACAAGGAAAACGACTAACATCGACAACAGTAATAAAAACAAGGTTTGTGATTCCGACTGTTTTTCTTCTAGAGAAATCCCAGTCCACTCATAACCCACACCTTTCGGAAGTTGTTCAATCAAATTTTCCATCTCAGTCATGGCTTGTCCTGAAGATATACCTGCTGCTGGACTGCCAGAAATACTCAATGATGGACGACCGTTGTAACGATTGTATTGTTGTGGGGAATGTTGCCAAATTGGAGTAATTATTTCAGACATTGAAACCAATTTACCGCTTTGACTGTTCACCTTAATCTGAAGAATATCTTCAATACTCATGCGTGATTTGGCATCAAGTTGCACAATGACTTGCTGCATACGGTCATGATTTGGAAAATCATTGATATACATCGAACCCATTGAGGTTGAAATAATATCGGTCACATCACTGAAATTAACACCTAATGCCTGCAATTTATCTCTATCAATTTTAAGCTGTACAGAACTGCCTTCTGGCAAACCTTCAGGATAGACCTCCGCCACGATTTTACTTTGTGCTGCTAATGCTAAAAGCTGATCTTGTGCTTCTCTTAAAGCAGGCATGCCAATATTGCCACGATCTAATAATCTCAGTGAAAAACCAGATGAGTTACCCAATTCATCAATTGCTGGTGGTAACACAGACATGGTTTGACCTTCTGAACTTTCAGCCATCGCTATATTGGCATTATTCACGACTTCTTGTGCCGTAATAGTACGCTCTTCGAATGGCAATAGATTGGTAAAATACATCGCTGTATTCTGACCAGATCCACTAAAACCAAAACCTAAGACCGCCATATTGTCTTTAATCCCCGTTTCTTGGTCTAAATAATTTTGAAACTCAGCAACGACTTTACGGGTACGTTCTTGAGTTGCATCCGCAGGAAGTTGAATCGAAGTCATAAACCACCCCTGATCTTCTTCTGGCATAAACGCAGTCGGAACGTGTTTAAAACTAAAAATCAGCACAATGACAATGCCTAAGAAACATAACATTGCGAGGGTTTTATGTTTAATTACTTTAAATAAACTGCGTTCATAGCGATTGTTCAGCTTCTCAAAACTGCGATCAAACGATGCAAAAACACCCTTTTTCTGATGGTCTTGATCAATCGGTTTTAACATCGTTGCACATAACGCAGGGGTTAATGTCAGTGCAAGGAAAGCTGAGAATAAAATTGAAACCGACATGGTAATGGTGAACTGACGATAGATAATCCCCACTGAGCCTGACGCCAATGCCATCGGCAAGAATACAGCGGCTAACACTAAGGTGATGCCAATAATCGGATTGGTAATTTCCTTCATGGCTTTAGATGTGGCTTCAACTGGAGATAAGCCTTCTGTCGCCATAATGCGTTCAACATTCTCAATGACCACAATCGCATCATCGACAATAATCCCGATCGCAAGCACCATACCGAACATGGTCAGCACATTAATCGAAAAACCAGCAAGCAGCATGACTGAGAATGTGCCAAGCAATGCAATCGGTGCAACAATCGCCGGAATTAAGGTGTATCGAACATTGTGTAAAAAGATAAACATGACAATAAAAACTAATGCCATAGCTTCAAGCAATGTCATGATTACTTTTTCAATCGAGATTTTTACAAAAGGTGCAGTGTCGTAAGGTATAGAGAATTTCATACCATCAGGCAGTGCTGAACCTAACTGTTCAATTTTCGCTTTAACACCTTCTGCAGTCTTGACAGCGTTGGCACCAGGACTCATTTGTATCGCCACAGCTGTAGAGGCTTTGCCATTTTCTAAAATCGCAAAGTTATACATCTGTGCCCCGATTTCGACACGAGCGACATCCGACAGTCGAACATTGGCGCCATTTTGTTGAGCACGTAAACTAATTTTCTTGAATTGCTCTACAGTTTCTAATTGACCTTGAGCAGTTAAAGGAATAGTAATTTGTTGCCCCGTCAAAGCAGGAACATCACCAATACGACCTGGTGATATCGGCAAGTTTTGGTTTTGGATGGCTGTATTCACATCTTGAATACTCAATCCATAAGAAACCAAACGATCTGGATCGACCCAAATCCGCATGGCTTTTTCAGCACCAAAATTTTGGACTTTACCAACACCGTCAACCCGCTTTAATTCTTCAATCACATAGCGAGTCATATAGTCACTGACATCAATTTCACTATATTTGCCATTCGGTGAACTTAAGCCCACCATCATTAAAAAACCAGACGACGCAGCATCGACCATCAGCCCTTGTTGTCGCACTGTTTGAGGTAAGCGTGACTCAATGGCTTTAATTTTGTTTTGCACATCAATTTGTGCAAGTTCTACATCTGTACCTGGTTTAAATGTTGCGGTGATTGTTGCTGTTCCAGAACTATCTGAACTTGAACTGTAATAAAGTAAGTTTTTGACACCTGACATTTCCCGCTCAATCAAGGTCACAACACTATCATTCAATGTTTTTGGCGTAGCACCTGGATAGATTGCCGTAATACTAATCTGTGGTGGCGCAACACTTGGGAATCGTGCAATAGGTAACTTGGGGATGCTTAGTACACCCAACAGAATAATAAATAAAGCAATCACCCATGCAAAAATAGGACGCCTAATGAAAAATTGGGACATTATTGCTGTCCTCCATTTTCCTTAATATTTGTAGGTTGCCACTGCTTAATTTTTAATTTTTGCTCAGGCTGTATACGATCAGCCCCTTCAACAATGACTTTCTCACCTGCTTGTAACCCTTGTTTGATCACATAGTTATTTTGATAACGTTGACCAAGCTGAACAGGCTTGCTTTGCGCTAAACCTTTTTGATTAACAATCGTAACATTGGCTTTACCACTAATATCATGTTGAATCGCTTGTTCTGGAACTAGGAGCGCATTTTCAACTTGAGCTCGGCTCATATTGACTCGAACATACATGCCTGGCAAAAGTTTTTGATTTTCATTATTGGCTAAAATACGGATTGTGACATCACCCGTATCAGGATCAACTTTAGTATCCGAAAATAGGATTTCACCTGTAACGTTATAAGGTTTACCCTGACTATTTAGGATTTCAACCGTATGTTTGGTATTTGACACGTCACCTTGCTGTAAAGCTTCCTGTAGTTTTTCATAATCACTAATTGATTGCTTTACATCAACATAGACTTTATTAATCTGTTGTATTACGGCCATTGCATTAGTATCACCTTGACCAACTAATGCACCCTCAGTCACTAAGATTTCACCAATCGTTCCCGAGATAGGGGCTGTAACAGTCGCATATTTAAGATTAAGTTGTTGTCTGCTTAACATGGCTTGCATTTGCGCCACATCGGCTTTTGCTTTTTGATAATCTGCTTCGGTATTGTTGTATTCCTGCTGACTAACCGCATTTACTTTTACTAATTCAGTGTAGCGTTTTAACAGCACCTGCAAACGTGTCACCTCAGCTTGTGCACGGTTTAAAGTGGCTTGATTGCTTTTTACATCTGCCTGAAATATTTCAGAATTCAATTTAAAAAGCGGTTGACCTGCTTGCACATAAGAGCCTTGCTTAAAAAGTACTTTATCAACAATTCCACCTACTTGCGGGCGAATTTCAGCAATACGGTAAGCGACAACACGGCCTGGAAGATTTTCAATTAAATTCATGGAATGCGGTAATACCGTGATGGTACTGACAACCGCTGGTGGCATTTCTGTTGGGGACTGTTCAGCATCTTTGGCTTGTGTACAGCCGATTAAAAGTACAGTTGTAATAAGTATTGAACCTATTAAATGATAATGTGTTGACATGCTTTTTCAGAGGGGGGGTTTTAGATACTACTATTTTGAAATAGCAGTGTTTATGAATTGCTGATGTTGTGTGGAGATTGTGTGGAGATTGTGTGGAGAGATTAAAAGATTTATTTTTTAATGACACGCTTAAACAGCGTGGCTTGTAAATTAGTATAAATAATTTTGTTGTTCTACAATTTTGATCGTATCTTAGTTTTTTCGTAAGCGTCCGCTGAATCCCATGCCTATTTTTTAATTTTGGTCGGATTTCCAGCGGTGTGGCAGTAATTCTTCTATTTGGGTCACTTTATGTGTCGGCAACCTTTTCAGAACATCACTTAAATAGGCATACGGATCCAGCCCATTCAGCTTTGCTGACTGGATTAATGTCATGATATTGGCTGCTCGCTGACCGCTGCGCAGCGAACCTGCAAATAGCCAATTCTTACGTCCCAACGCCCAAGGTCGCATCTGGTTTTCCACCCAATTATTATCTATAGGTAGATTGCCATCATCCAGATAGCGGCTTAAAGCTGGCCAACGCTTCAGAGTGTAATTGATGGCCTTGGCGGTTGGAGAACTCGATGGCACAGTCAGTTGATGTTGGTTAAGCCATTCATACAGTTGTTGCATCACCGGTTGACTATGCTGTTGTCGGTATTCGCGGCGCTGTTCTGCCGTACCATCGGTCTTTTTCCTGAGTTCTGCTTCTATCACATACAGTTTCTGAATCAGCACCAATGCCTGTTCAGCGACCTGACTTTTCCCGGTCACATGCAGTTCATGGAATTTACGACGTGCATGGGCCATGCAGCCCACCTCAATGACCTGGCCTGATTTAAAGCGTGCTTTATAACCACTGTAATCATCACAGACCAGATAGCCCTGCCAGCCTTTCAAGAACTCTGCAGCATGCTGGCCTGAACGACTATCCTGAAAGTCATAGATCACCGCCTGAACTGGATTGTACTGTGTAGTGGCATAGGCCCAGACATAACCTTTCTTCGGTTTTTTATCATTCTCACCCATCCGCATGATGGTGACCGGTGTTTCATCTGCATGCAGCACCTGCTGTTGTAGTACCACCTCTTTTAAGGCATTGGCCAGAGGTTCCAGTTCTACACCGCAGCGACCTATCCAGTCAGATAACGTTGATCTAGAAAGCTCGATTCCCGCCCGCTGATAGATCAGACGTTGACGGTACAGCGGTAAATGATCGGCATACTTCGATACCAGCACATGGCTGAGCAGTTCAGGTGAAGCAATGCCTTTATCAATCACATAGGCGGGCATCGCTTGCTGAGTCAGGGTGTCACACTGATCACAGACCCATTTGCCACGCACATGCTGTTCCTTATAGAACTGTGCCGGTCTGAAATGCAGTTTTTCACTGATATCTTCGCCGATACGACGTAACTGGCAGCCACAACTGCATTGGGTTGATGCAGGTTCATGCTCAATACGGATGGTGTGTAGATGATCCGGCAGCAGTCGACGTTTAGGTTTGTTGACTGTGGCTTTCTGTGTCGCTGCATGGGTTTTATCTGCATTTAATCGTTCTAATTCCAGATCAACGGCTGCGATATCTTCTTCGACCGCCTCATCCCACAGATGGATTTGTTTTGCGGTGAGATGTTCGTTTTTACTGCCGAATTTATGCTGTTTAAACAGCGCCAGTTCATGCTCGTATTTTTGATTGAGAATAGAAAGATGCTGAACTTTAGAATCTAATTGCTGATTGGTGACTTCAAGATGTTGAACTTTGGCATCTAATTGTTGATTTGATACTTCCAGATGTTGAACTTGAGCATCTAATTGTTGTTTATCTTCTGCGAGTTGTTGATGCTGCATCGCCAACTGCTGGGTGAATTCCAGCAGTTGTTCATGGGTCAGTTGGCTTAAATCTGGCAGCGTATTCATGACCGCAGTATGCCTGAGGTCATGAGAAGAATGAAATAGAACGTTTGGAGGATGGCAGAATAGCCGAGCTTGGTTTAGAGCATCGTGACCACCTGCTGTCGTCCAATGCGCTGCCAAGGCAAACCCTGGATTAATGCCTGTAACTGTTCTGGGTTGAGAGCTACGCTTTCACCCTGGTGAACTTTAGCCCAGTGGAATTTTCCCTGTTCCAGCCGCCGGGCACACAGCCAGATGCCCAGTCCATCATGTACCAGCACTTTCATGCGATGGCCACGTTTATTACAGAACAGGTAAGCACAATGCGGTTTAATGTAGCCAAAGGCTCTCACCACCTGAGCCATGACAGTATCCATCCCTGCTCGCATATCCAGAGGTTGGGTAGAAAGCCAGATTTCATCGATACGGATCATGTTGCCAGCACCTTGAGTAATTCTGCCAAGGCAGGTATTTCTGATAATTGCCATTTCAAGCCAATTTCTGCTTTTGAGTGGGGTAAAGTAATTTGAACTTTTAACATGTCAGTAGGAGTAGGATCTAATGGTGCAGAGCAAGATAAGGCAATAAATGCAGGTTTATTCGGTAGTGGTGAGCGATCACTCCCTGGCTTAGCATCAATTAAGCGAATCCATTTGGATACAAGATTTGTATTCAATCCATGTTGCAAAGCGACTGAAGCAATTGAAACGTCCGGTGCTTTACAAGCCTGAACGATCTGCTGTTTAAATTCAGCACTGTATGTTCTTCGTTTTTTCGCAAGAGATGCGATGGATGTCTGATTATTTGTAGTCATAAATTTAAGTCCCCACTTGTTTCTAAGTGGGGACTAAATTAAGGCTTATAGGATGAATTCAGAAGGTGTGTTCAGCGGACGCTTACGTTTTTTCTCATAGTTCATGAACTTTAAAATTCTAAACCAAGACTAATATTTATATAAGCAATTGAAAATACAATACATAGTTTCTTTATACACTTATGAAGTGAACTTTAGGTGAACATAAGTTAAATAGAAATTTTTAATTAGTTCAGCACAAACGTACAATCTTTAAGGCCTATAACTCGATACCGTTCTCTCTTTGATGTTTATTGCTATCTAATTGAGTGAACTCTGTGGAAATATTTCTTTATACATTAAGCGTTATGTATAGCCCAGGCCCTGTAAATTTTATGGGGCTAAATTCTGGCCTTACAGGTCAATTAAAAAAGACTATAGGATTTTACCTAGGCATTGGTTTCGCCATGTTGATCTTATTCGTATTGTTTGGCTATATAGGTGAAGCTGTTATTCCACATGGATTGATTCATTATATTGCTTTAGCGGGTGCAATTTATACATTCTACTTGGCTATAAAAATGATTAGGGCGAATGTAGAAACAACTCAACAGCAAGAAAGCCATCTAACATTCTTAAATGGCTTATTTATTCAGTTATTAAATCCAAAAGCCATTCTCGTCATTCTACCTGTTACGACAATTATGTACCCTGCAGCCAAAATCACAGGAATCATGATCTTGATAGTTTCTTTACTGATTTCACTTGGTGCTGTTGGCGCACCATTCACCTATGCTCTGGTTGGAAAAGTATTAGGCAACAAAATTGCTAATCCTATCTGGTTTAATCGGCTAAATAAGCTGATGGGTATACTCTTGATTTTATCAGGGCTTTTTATGTTCAAAGATTTTCTTAATGGAATAAATCTGCTGTAGGACAAATTAGCCGTTCAAATCGAACGGCTATCTTTTAATATTTATCATTTTCCATTGAGTGGGAGTTAAACCAAATGTTTTTATAAAATGTCTGGTCATATGACTCTGATCAAAAAAGCCTGCATTTAAAGCAGCATTAACAATAGACTCCCCTTGAGCAAGGTAGAACTTAACTGTTTCTAAGCGACGCATGATCATATAACGGTGTGGGCTAGTTCCAAATAATAATCGGAAATCACGAGAAAGGCTCCAGCGGTCACGATCAGCATGTTTCTCTAAATCTGACAAACTTAAGTTTTCATGTGGATACGCCAAAATACACTCACGCGCTCTCTCTGCTGCCTTGTAGTCAAATTTTTTGTTTTGGTTAGATGAAGTATCTGAAATTTCACACAGTGTAGTTGCCAAATCAAATAGAGCATCTTCCTCTTCTAGGGTATCCATATAATTATTTATATTATTTAGAAAGCTATCCATTGCCCTAAACAGGCGAATATCATTACTTAAGCCATGTCTGATAAAAGGCAAAGGTTTACCCTTTAAAATGGTTTGGATCATCGCTGGTTCGATGTAAATCATTCTATAGCGATAGCCATCTAATGTTCCTGATTCACCATCATGCTTTTCATCCGGGTGTAGAACCATAGTCATGCCTGGCAAGCTATGTTGCAATGTACCTTTGTAATGAAAGTTTTGAACTCCGGAAAGAGTCCTGCCAATAGCATAAGTATCATGTCGGTGAGGTTTATAAGCATAATTGGAAAGAAATGCTTCAATTCTTTCTAATTTATGATTTTGAGTGGGGGATCTCACAATCCAATTATTTCCACTGGAGAAATCAGGCATAATTGATGGCCAATTTTTCGTAGATTCTATTGTAGATTATTTTTCACTTTTCCTAAAATTAACATAATACACGTTATACGAAGTTGAAATGAAAAATGGAGCTTAAAGCTCCCTTTTTTACTAGTTTTTTTTAAATTGCTAAGCGTAAATTCAGTGCTTTTACGACTTTAATAACAGTATCAAAGCTTGGATTTACATCGCCAGAAAGTGCTTTATAAAGACTTTCTCGACCTAAACCAGTGTCTCTTGATAATTGAGCCATTCCTTTAGCTTTAGCAATATTACCTAAAGCTTTTGCAATGAATGCCGCATCACCATTAGATTCATCGATACAGGCTTGTAGGTAAGCTTGCATATCTTCTTCTGTTTTAAGATGTTCAGCACTGTCCCATTTGCGAAGTTTGATAGCCATTTACAGCTCCTCCTCTAAATCTTGTGCTAATTGTAGGGCAAGTTTTATATCTTTACTTTGCGTAGACTTGTCTCCGCCTGCTAAAAGAATAACGACCCTTTGCCCTTGCTTACAGTAATAGATCCTGTAGCCAGGTCCAAAGAAGAAACGTAATTCAGAAACACCTTCACCTACTGGTTCAGTATCTCCAAAGTTTCCATCTTCAACCCGATCAATTCGGACTTGTATACGTCTTTTTGCCTGCAGGTCTTTTAACTTAGTAAACCAGTCATCAAAGACTTCAGTGGTATATATTGAGTACATAAGAGTAATGTATCCTATAGGATACATTCATGCAAGAAATAAACTTGAATGTATGGGGCTACAACAGAATTTCGTATAACCACCATTATGTTAAATAGATAGCAGTTGGGAGATTATTTATTCTTTCAATAGACAAAAACTTGCGGAATTTTTCTTAATTTGTAATCCTTGCGGCCAAGGGTGTCTAGCGTAGCTAAGACAGGTATTCGTTATAGTCGGGCCGCTATAATACGGATGACGAGTGCCTGTATGTTTAACCTAAATATCTTTAACAAGATCTCTAGCGAAGTATTGACCATCAAAAATGATCTTGAGCTGAATTCTGAAAATCAACTGATAACTAAGTATAAGACTTCTACTTCTGAAGATTATAAACAGGCTATTGTTTTGATTTTTAAAGAACGTGGCTATACACGTTTGGAAATAGGTCAATTACTTGGGGAGCCAAAAGCTTCATAAAATACCGATTAAACAAAGCTTGGATATAACATCCAGGCTTTATAAAAAAGTACCTAGCTGTTACCCTTGTCCTGATTTTTTTACTCTAAAACGTTCTTTCATCTTATGACACTTACGCCACCTTAAGTTTATTTATCGTCTTAAATCTGTAAATAACTCATCACTGTCTAGTGATGTGGTGTAGTCGTTTGTGTGTTGTATATATCACATCACTAGCCTATCTGAAAAATTAAAAAACAGGCTATGTTTATGTTATCTAATGTCCGAGAACAGTGGTTCTCTAACATCCGTGGGGATGTACTTGCCGGATTAGTCGTCGGTCTTGCACTCATCCCTGAAGCCATCGCATTTTCAATTATTGCAGGTGTAGATCCTAAAGTTGGTCTATACGCATCCTTCTGTATTGCCGTCGTGATTTCTTTCGTAGGTGGTCGTCCTGCCATGATTTCAGCAGCCACTGGTGCAATGGCGCTGCTTATGGTCACATTGGTCAAAGAGCATGGGCTTGAATATCTGCTGGCAGCAACAATTTTGACAGGCGTGATTCAAATATTGGCAGGCTATTTAAAGCTCGCCAAGTTAATGCGGTTTGTATCTAAATCTGTGGTTATTGGATTCGTAAATGCGTTAGCGATCTTAATTTTCATGGCTCAATTGCCTGAACTGATTAATGTGACCTGGCATGTATATGCTTTTGTTGCTTTAGGTTTAGCAATTATTTATCTATTCCCTCTGGTTCCCAAATTAGGAAAATTACTCCCTTCTCCACTAGTCTGCATCATTGCAATCACATTATTGGCAATCGCTTTAGGAATTGATGTACGGACCGTGGGCGATATGGGGTCTTTACCTGACACACTTCCAATGTTCTTGATTCCAGATATTCCTTTGAATATTGAAACATTGATGATTATTTTGCCTTATTCAGTCGCACTGGCGGCTGTAGGTTTACTTGAATCGATGATGACAGCAACTATCGTGGATGAAATGACTGATACGCCAAGTGATAAATATCAGGAATGTAAGGGACAAGGGATTGCGAATATTGCTTCTGGCTTTATGGGTGGCATGGCCGGTTGTGCAATGATTGGTCAATCTATGATTAACGTAAAATCAGGTGGCCTTACACGCTTATCAACATTCTCTGCGGGCATTTTTCTTCTTATTCTGGTTGTATTTATCAGCGACTGGCTCAAAGTGATTCCAATGGCTGCATTGGTAGCGGTAATGATAATGGTCTCTATCAGTACCTTTGAATGGAGTTCTGTCACTCAGTTAAAAGATAATCCTAAGAGTAGTAATATCGTCATGATTGCGACGGTGATTGTAGTTGTTGCTACGCATAACCTGGCTTTGGGTGTGTTAACAGGCGTATTACTTTCAGCCTTGTTCCTGGCGAATAAACTTGAAAATGATATCCAGGTGACAGCATCTTTTGAAGGAATGGCCCGTTTATATGAGTTGAGAGGTCAGATCTTCTTTAGTTCTTCTGAAAAATTCATGCAAGGTTTTGACTTTAAAGAGGATGTAAAGGAGGTGATTATTGATTTGACCCATTCTCACATTTGGGATGTAACATCAGTCGCCATGCTTGATTCTGTTGTAAATAAATTTCAAAAGAATGGTGCGAATGTCACAGTACGTGGTCTAAATGAAGCCAGTTCGATCATGATTGATAAGTATGGGACACATGCCAGAATTTAAGTTTTAAAAATTCTATATTTATATAGAATTTCTAAAATTAACATAATACACCTTATACGAATCTAAAAATGGGAGCCTTTAGCTCCCATTTTTACTATATTTTTAAAGTTTTAAGCGTGTTGTACTGTGAGTTTTAAGCCTAAAGCATTTACTACACGATTAATCGTATCAAAACGTGGTGCTGAATCCTGACGTAGGGCTTTGTAGAGTGCTTCACGCCCAATCCCTGCTTCTTTAGCGATTTGAGTCATGCCACGAGCTTTAGCAATAACACCAAGTGCATGGGCTAATTCAGCTGGATCATTTTCTTCAAGAACCATATTGAGATACATCACAATGTCTTCTTCAGTTTTGAGCGACTCAGCCATATCAAAACTTGGTAAATCAGCGACTTTAACCATTTTAATCCTCCAATGTTTTCGATAGTTTGACTGCCCGATCGATGTCTTGTTGTTGAGTTGATTTATCTCCACCACCAAGCATTACAATCACAACGTCACCATGTTGGATGTAATACATCCTCCATCCAGAACCGAAGAATTCTCTCATTTCCCAAACGCCATCTTGGAGAGGTTTAATGTCTCCCCAGTTTCCACGTTGAACCTTATCTAATCGACGATTCAGGCGGATACGGGTCATATTGTCTTTAATGCCATCCAACCATTCATCAAATTCTGGAAGACGTTTAATTTCAATCATGAGGATTCCTTATCTTCTCACTATATTGTATTCGATCGAATACAATATGCAAGTAATTTATACGAACATCCATTAATTTCGTATAACACCATTATGTTAAATACATAATTTTTTTGGTTAAAATTTAAACTTTTTTACTGTTTTTCAGGCAAGATGCATATTTTTTTGAAGCCATACTTTCCTTGTCAGATGTTCAAACATTTTAAGGAGAAAGCAATGACACAAACAGCGAATGATCAACGTGCTACAGTAAAAAATCCTAATAATATTCAACATGCGCAGAATCAGGACAACCGTAGCCGACAATTGAATCCTAATCATAAACCTACGAAATCTAAATAAGGATGAAAACTATGAGCACAGCAGGTTGGCCTAGTACTACTGGAAATCCATCAGGTGGTGGCCGAGACAATAATCCACCTCGTAAATAAAAATTTATTTATCTTGTAATATCAATTCAGAAGGCCAAAGATATTGGCCTTCTGAAGGATATTTCTTCAGGAAGGCTTCCCATATCACGATAAAATCTTCTGATGTAGCTAACGTAGAAACGCTGGCTGTTTTTTGAAAATGTTTATAATAAAAGTCTTGCCAAAAATATATTAACCATAGGCCAGCTATGGCATTAATACTTTCAAACCACTTATCTTCTGGAAGTTCATTTTTCAGGAATAAATAATTCTCTTCTGAGACTTGTTCATAAATTTCATCATTTTTAAACTCACCATAAGGTAGACCTAGGAACTCATAGACTTCATTCAAGTAGCATAGTCTTCTGTTTTCTCTAACTTTTTTAATTAGTTGTATAAATTCTTTAATTTGTTCATCTTCGAGAGAAGGATCTAACCATTGCTCAAAACCATTAGTTGGAGGAATAGTCTTCAGAATCTCGACTTTATGTCCTTTTGTTGCTTCAAACTTTGCATTTATCTTTAAGATAAATAAAAGAAAATCTGTAAAAGTTTTTGATGGGAAGTATGGTCGTTTATTTTTAAACTTAAACTTTAATGCTTGGTTTAGTGAGATTGATTGGAATCCCCACTTCTTAGAAATTAAATGATCTAAGTGAATTAAAATTAGCAGTATATTGACGCCAGAATTTCTAAGCATCTCATGACTAATAATATTCTTTAAATCACCGTTAAAGCTAAAGTTATTTACCAGAAAATCATGTAGTTTGCAGACATCTTCATATAAAAAATTATTTTTTTCTAATTCTGAAAATAGCTTTATATGCTCATTCCAATAAAAAAAATCGTTATTCTTAATTGGATATAGTTCTAAGATTTTTAAGCAGTATGCAAAATTATAGTTTTCTTCATCTACAGCTAAAGAAGTTGCTGAATTAAGTACGAAAAACCCCATTTCTGAAGCAAATTCGGATTTAATTTTAACTTTAGCTATTTCATCATTTTTAAATGGAACATTAGTATATTTTTTCTCAATTTTACCTAGTTTCTTAGCCAGGTTTTTATCCATATTTTTCAATATTAAACAGTAGAATTCTAAAGGATTCATGGATGCCCTAATTTTTTAAAAAATCTAAAATTAACATAATACACCTTATACGAAATGCGTTTGTAACTCCAAAATAGAAATGTCCGGTTTCTCCAAAGTAAAAATGTCCGCTTTTAGAATATGCGCTTTTGCGATTATCGAAGCGGACGGTTTGATATGTTGGTGTCTATGTCGGATAAAGAACTTAAACGATTGTCGGTCGTGCAGGAAATCTGCGATCAACGCATAACTCAATCCCAGGCTGCTCAGCTACTTCATATTTCAGAACGTCAGATCAGGCGTTTACTGCAAAAATACAAAGCTCAAGGCCCAGCTGCATTAGCCCATGCCGGTCGTGGTCAAACCAGCAATTCCAGGCTTCCTGAAGAACTCAGGCTCAAGTGCCTCAATATGGTTGCTGAGCAATTCCATGGTTTCGGACCCACTTTAGCGCATGAAAAGCTGACTACCATTCATGGATTCGATATTTCAGTGGAAACCCTGCGTTCCTGGATGATTGCAGCCGATTTATGGATTCCTCGCTCCAAACGCCTGAAACGCCCATATCAGCCTCGTTATAACCGGGACTGTTATGGTGAACTGATCCAAATTGATGGCTCACATCATGACTGGTTTGAAGGAAGAGCCCCTAAATGCTGTCTATTGGTGTTTATCGATGACGCCACAGGAAAATTGCAGCACTTACGCTTCTGTGAGTCAGAATCAGCCTTTGACTATATGATTTCAACACGTTTGTATGTTGAGCAGCATGGTAAGCCTTTAGCCTTCTACAGCGATAAACATTCAGTCTTCAGGGTGAATCAAAGCAGCAAGAAAGACACCAAGATTACGCAATTTGGGCGCGTACTCAGCACCCTGAATATCGATATTATCTTCGCTAATTCACCACAGGCCAAAGGCCGTGTAGAACGAGCCAATAGAACGCTTCAGGACCGTCTGATCAAAGAAATGCGCCTGGAAGGCATCTGTTCGATTGAACAAGCGAATGCCTGGCTACCCTGCTTCATTGAGCAATTCAATCAGAAGTTTGCCAAGATGGCCTTTAATCCCAAGGATCTACACCGGACTGTCACTGAAACAGCCGAAGAATTAGATGATATTTTTACCTGGCGTGAACCCCGCAGAGTCACGAATAGCCTGACGATTACTTATGATAAATGCGTATATCTCCTGGAAAACACGGAAGAAAACCAAAGATTGATTAGTAAGTATCTTGAGTTCCTGGAATACCCGGATGGTACAGTCGCGATTGAATATCAGGGAAGAAAAATCAATTACAGCATCTTCGATAAATTAAGTCAGCTTAACCAGCGAGAGATTGTTGAGAATAAACGTTTAGGTGCAGTTCTCAATCATATTCAACAACAGCATGAAGAATTGGAACAGCAAAACAAACGTAATCGTTCTCAATCTATGCCAAGCAGACGTGCACAGAAGACAGTAATCAAAGAACGAAATCTGAATCCTGTGCTTGACTTGGAAATGTCTGTATAGGACATTTCTATTTGGTTTTAAGGTAGGACATTACTACTTAGGAATAACAGCGTTATAATTCTCTATAGAAATCAATGCTGTAGTTTCTAGTTGATAGCCCATCTTCCCCAAGGTGGGCTTTTTTTATGATTTTTCACGTTCCACGCTTATTATTTAATCAAAAGACCTCTTGCGAAAGTATAGTTTATCTAATTTTTGAATTGGCTAAAACCTCATAAAATATAGCTTTTGGCTGCTTAAAATTTGACTAACGCAAGAATTCTAAAGTTTCTCAACTTTGATTAGCTCAAATAAATACCATTTCTCTTTTTCTAGGTCTCTTTAAATCACGAATTATGTAACTATAGAGTATACCCTAAAGTTACAATCTGAAAGTTCATGAAATTATGTATCATTTAAATGATTTTTAACCATATATAACATGTAACTTTGATATTTAAGATTTATAATTTACGAAATTGTTCATTTTTATCTAATTGGGGCGTGAAAGAGTGAAAGGCCAAAAAGTAGGTTATGTGCGAGTGAGTTCGGTCGAGCAAAATACAGGGCGTCAACTTGAGGGAATTGAAGTCGACCGGATTTTTGTTGACCGTGCTTCGGGTAAAAATACCGACCGACCGAAATTTCAAGAAATGTTGAACTATGTCCGGGAAGGGGACAGGGTGATTGTACATTCCATGGATCGTTTTGCACGAAGTCTAAAAGATTTGGTCACTGAAGTAGATAAACTGGTCAAAAGAGGGATCGCTATCCAGTTTGTAAAAGAGAATATTACTTTTACTGCCCAATCCACGCCGATGGATAATTTGATGCTGCAACTGATGGGTGCTTTTGCGCAATTTGAACGTGAAATCATTCTGGAAAGGCAAAAGGAAGGAATTAAACTCGCCTCTGTTCAAGGGAAGTACAAAGGCCGGGTACATAAATTGAAGCCTGATAAAGCTGAAGCTTTGCGACAAGCATGGAAGGAAGGGCAGTATCCTTCAAAAATGGCATTAGGCCAGGCATTTGGAATTAGCCGCCAAGCGGTATACCGCTATTTAAAAGCCGGAGAGGAACTCAGTTGAAATTGGCGACTATAATTATTTATCTTATGAAAACTGTGGAACACTGACCCGGTACGGTTCAAGTAAAAATAATTATATTGCTGAGGAGGTTCTTATTGAAAGAGCTGAGAAGTTGGTAAAAACTATTGAAGAAATAGCTAAAAATCAGCCTGTAAAATACGGGCTGATTTATTGTTATAACTTTTAAAGATTAAGTTTAAAATAATATTAGCTAGGTGTTGGAATATTAGTAGTTATAACGGGTTTCTTGATAAAGATCTTCAGAAATTGGAAGTTGGGCTACCTTTTTAAAACGTCCTGACTCTAATACATAATAATATGCCATATAGCCGAGAGAATCGTAGTCATTTGTGTAGAGCTCTTCTGTTGTTATGATTACCTTGCTATTTGCTCTAATGCTGACAATATTTTCACCGCCTTCACCACCAAATGGTGTATCAAGAATGGCACCTGTTCTTTTATTGATAAAAGTATATACACGACAACTCGTACCACATCCCCATACACTCAGAACATATTCGCCAGCAAAGTTAATATCTTCTTTAGAAGAGTTAGTTAGACGTGTTTTGTAATTTTTATGATATGGCGTTGTTAATTTTGGTGCAGAAGTGGGACCTGTATAAATTCGAGCGGGATAGTCTGAGAATTTAGGGATTTCTACGATTTGAGCAAAGCTTGTATTAATTATAAAAGTAAGAAACAAAAAAATTATAAAACGATTCATTTTAAAGACTTGTATTGGGAAAGTAGTTGCGTGAAATGTACCATATTTGGCACTGTTGCAAATAGAGATTTGAGTCGATGATGTTCCCTTTAAAAAGTGCTTAGAGACCGAAAACCCTGTTGATTAGACACACTTCACCCTGAGGCTGACCATAATAAAATGACGATGCTTGTCCTTTACGTAGTGCACGCATGACTTCAATACCTTTAATTGTGGCATAAGCAGTCTTCATAGATTTGAATCCTAATGTGGCCCTGATGATTCGCTTTAACTTACCATGATCACATTCAATGACATTATTTTTATACTTAATCTGCCTGTGCTCAATATCTACTGGACATTTTCCTTCTCGCTTTAACCGTGATAAAGCATGGCCATAGGTCGCTGCTTTATCTGTATTGATGACCCGTGGAATTTGCCATTTTTTCACCGTATTGAAGATCTTTCCTAAAAAACAATAGGCTGATTTACTGTTCCGTCTAGCGGAAAGGTAAAAGTCAATCGTATGACCACGTTGATCAACTGCACGATACAGGTAAGTCCATCGCCCCTTCACTTTGATATAAGTCTCATCCATATGCCATGAATGTAAATCTGTAGGGTTACGCCAATACCAGCGTAACCGTTTTTCCATTTCTGGAGCATAACGCTGAACCCAACGATAAATTGTACTGTGATCCACATTTATGCCTCGTTCAGCGAGCATTTCTTGAAGTTCACGATAGCTGATGCCATATTTACAATACCAACGAACAGCCCAAAGAATGATTTCACCTTGAAAGTGCCGACCGTGGAAGGGATTCATCTGCTGTATCTCGAAATAAATAAGATATTTAGCTTATCATGTCAGCCTATTTGCAACAGTGCCTTTTTAGGTGGTTCCGCTAGGGTATACTGAAAATAAACTTGTCCTGTACCTGATTCCAGTAAAACACTCTCCGAAAATATCGAGACGATTCACGGTTGGTTACAGATAGTTTGGGTGTTATTTTTATCTCTATGCTTGATAGGCTTTATGAGCTTACCACAAATAATTTTTCATTCGGTCAGTCCTCGCTTTCATCCGACCAATTTTGACTCAACTCACTCACCAAACGACTCTCATCGCATTTAAAATCAATATAGTGATAGGTATTGGCAGGCAATAGCCAATCCTGCCCTGTCAGTGGACATTTTTGTTCCATATCTTCTGCCTGTGTCCAATCACGGTAATTCATTAGAAAATAATAGGTGGGTACACCTGTGCTTTGTTCAATGATACGGCACAATTCTCGACCTATTTTGCTATGCTCAGAATTGGGATTTTGCATTTGCTCTAAGGCAAAGGCTTCACTTACTGGTTGAGAACCAAGCCACAAACGATATAACGCTTCAGCCTGACGATACCATGACCACACATTATCATAACAAGGGTGATCAGGTTGGGTATATGGGATTTTATATAGAGGAATGCCTTGTAAGGTTACTCCATCTAGTAAAGGCGAACTCCAGCCCCAACGCAACATGTAAAATTCAGATTGCGTTGGTACGGCATAACGGGGAAGAGGATAGTCATGGTCTTCTCCGATATACAAGGTTTGAATGGGTTTACCTGCTAACTGTTCGATTTTATTGTGCATTTCTTGGGCATAGCTGTTCATATTTTTACGGTCAAGGGCATCCATTTCAGGACACACCACAGTCACGCGAGTAATATCATTTTGGCTAACAGCTAAATGATGGTTACGGGGTAATATTTGTCCGTTGCCTTCTAAATTTCCTAAATAACAAAATACATCATGGTCGTGGCTATCATCATCTTCAGCGATACCTGTATATTGGGGTATGATAATATCAAAGGCGTGCATTTTTATATCTCATGCTTAATTTATATTAAATATATTTGGGGATGTTGCTGTTGAAATTGGTTAAAGTGCTGTCTTGTAGTGTCAATTTAACCTATACCGTCAATGCCGTACACTCTAAATATTAATAATACTTAAACTACTTGATATTATAACTATAATTTTTCTTATCATATTTACCGAAATAAGGAACAGCTACATCCTTATGCACTGTATTATTACTATCAGTATATGTAATTACTATAGAGTCTTCGGTGTCAGAATATTTTATAGGATACTTAAATGATTGATTAGGAGATAAATTACCTATATTTTCTGATTTATTAGTGGTTTTATAAGTTAAATTAACCTTAGTTATATCTTCGGAGGTTTTGTTATTTATAATTAGCATCCCTTCTGATTCACTTTGACTGGAACAAGCCACAGTAATTAATGCACTTAAGCTAATTACATACAGTTTTCTTATTGAGATCTTCACGAGCCAAACCTTTAGTTATTTTATTTAATACAAAATAATTCTATGCAAGAAATGCCACTCTCAACTTCTTAAGCCTATTGGAATGGCTGTATTACAAGAATTGTAAGTTTAATATTGAAAGTCTAACCTTCGTAAAATAAATGATTTAGCGAAAAAAAGTTGAGAGTTAAGCATAAAATGGAATCTTATTTTTCACCAAAGGAATTAGAAGATGTTAAAGAACCATTAGTTATAACTTTCATTTTGAGACTACCCTAAATTCTGTGTAACTATCTAGTTTTCTAAAATACTTCTTAAATTTTGTCAAAATGGCTTTATTAGCTCGAAAAACTAACTTTCTATACACCATGAAGTACACCGCGACTACCTAAATAACTCAATATACCAATATCATTAGCCTACAGCCTAAGGTTCTAGTCCTCACTAGGGTACCGAAGCAGTGAAATTGGTTTGCCATAGGCATACTAATCAGAGTATGAAAAAGAAACTCCTCTCTCTGCAAATTCTTGATTGAAAACACTAAGAACCTTCATACTAAAAGTATAATAAATAAGTACTAGCCTTTCTATTATGGTGATGTCGTTCATATTCCAAGATATTCTCCGATCATCTAATAACCCCTCCCAACTAGGATCGTTTATTTTAGGTATAGATTGACTGCCGTAAGAAGGTATTTGATCAACTAAATGACGCATATCATCGAGTTTTTGATTTGATAGGGGTTACCCCAGAATTTGGAGAAAATAGTACGACAAGGAATTTTGTCGACTAATTAATTTATTAAAATCAAAGATTTATATTTTTATGCTTTGCCTGTCTGCTAGAGATTGGCAACATGCAATTTAATTGAAAGATTTTTAACGAAGTTCTTAAATAACAACTACATAGAAGTAAATAAATGTACTTACCGCCCTATAATTTCCGTTTTCTGTGCTGACCCCTAATATAGCAGTTTTTCACTGAATAGAACTCAGATAACTTATCATTTGGTGATAGTCAGAAGCCTTTATTCCCTTAAAATAATTTTTGTTTTTGATATCAAGGACTACTTCTACCACAACCTGTAAACAGCGAATAAAAATCTTAAAATTTAAACCCTAATTTCGATAAGAAGGGTAAATATACTTTCTGCTTTTCACTATCTAATAATGCTTCAGCAATTTGTTCAGCAAACACATCGTAACTTCGACCTGCTTGCCCTTGTGCCAAATACGATGCCTCATGTAATTGAGATATTTTTTTAGCGAAGGCAAAGCGTTGATTATCGGTCATGGTTATAAACATATCTACTGTATGTGGATCACGCTCTGTCTTTTCAGCTTTTACCGTTTTGGGCTTGGTTCTTTGTTTAAATTTAAAGGTAAATCCTGTAATAGTGCGACCTTGCTTGTGTTGCTCATATTCAGCAATAATATCCGTGTGTTCGTTAATTTGACTAATAGCCAAATCTAAAACTCTTGCTTTGAAATGGTGCATACGCACATATTCATCACTCAATAACCCAAAATGATTTCTTAACTCATCTAACGAGATTTCATTGGTTTTGCCCACAGACCGCCATTTAATCAAAAACTCATACAGGCGAATAGCATATCGGCTCTGTAAGCCTTTAATTTGCTCTATCTCGTATTTGGTAAATTTTTTTTCCAATCCTACAATTAATGGTACAACGTCATTGGCGAATACTAATCTTACCAATCCTAAATCATTAACGTAACTAATCTTTTGCACAAAGCGACTGCGGACAAACTCAATTTTTTGACTACCCTCAACAAACTGGGTGTAATTAAATTCCGCTTCAAATAAACCATTGACTCCACGCTTTAGGGCTTCATAAGCCGTATGTTTAGCCACGTCAAACTGTTGCATATAAGATTGGGCATGAATAGTTAAAGTCTTGTTCAATACACTTTCAATATTATCGCCCAACTTACGAGGGCACTGTTGCAAATAGAGATTTGAGTCGATGATGTTCCCTTTAAAAAGTGCTTAGAGACCGAAAACCCTGTTGATTAGACACACTTCACCCTGAGGCTGACCATAATAAAATGACGATGCTTGTCCTTTACGTAGTGCACGCATGACTTCAATACCTTTAATTGTGGCATAAGCAGTCTTCATAGATTTGAATCCTAATGTGGCCCTGATGATTCGCTTTAACTTACCATGATCACATTCAATGACATTATTTTTATACTTAATCTGCCTGTGCTCAATATCTACTGGACATTTTCCTTCTCGCTTTAACCGTGATAAAGCATGGCCATAGGTCGCTGCTTTATCTGTATTGATGACCCGTGGAATTTGCCATTTTTTCACCGTATTGAAGATCTTTCCTAAAAAACAATAGGCTGATTTACTGTTCCGTCTAGCGGAAAGGTAAAAGTCAATCGTATGACCACGTTGATCAACTGCACGATACAGGTAAGTCCATCGCCCCTTCACTTTGATATAAGTCTCATCCATATGCCATGAATGTAAATCTGTAGGGTTACGCCAATACCAGCGTAACCGTTTTTCCATTTCTGGAGCATAACGCTGAACCCAACGATAAATTGTACTGTGATCCACATTTATGCCTCGTTCAGCGAGCATTTCTTGAAGTTCACGATAGCTGATGCCATATTTACAATACCAACGAACAGCCCAAAGAATGATTTCACCTTGAAAGTGCCGACCGTGGAAGGGATTCATCTGCTGTATCTCGAAATAAATAAGATATTTAGCTTATCATGTCAGCCTATTTGCAACAGTGCCCTATAAAAAGGGAGCTTTAGAGACTGTAAATAAAACTGTATTTACACAGAATTATTTACACCCTCGTGTGACAGTGCCGCCCTAAATTAAATAACAAATTTTTTCTATCTTTACTCTTGAATTGTCATTTAGATCAGGATAACTACAATAATTCTCTGATCCCCCAAATCTCTCAAGTTTTTCTAATATTTTCCTGTACATACCTCCCTTTTAAGCGTATCTAGATTTGTATTTGGAATTATATATTCTTCTTTTGTAGGTTCCATAGCTATTGGATCACCTGTTACTTCTTTGTACATAACTCCTCCTAGTCTTCGGAATTTTTCTTGTTCGCAATCTATCTCATATAGAACTGTTGACCTATTCTTCTCCTCTTTAAACTCGGTTTCTACCCAAGCTCTTGTTATTTTGGGATTCTTTGTACTATTTAATTTTATAATTTTAGATTGATAATTTGCATTATCTATAATTATTTTTGCAAATATATTTTGAGCATTAAGAACCATTACGCTGATTAATGTAATTTTTAATAGTCTTTTCACCTACTTAGTCTCTTTAAAGCTAATTTCCAGAAATATACTTATATTATTTCTGTTGTTCAATTTATTTTTTAATTTAATAATTTTAAATGGGTTAAATGGGTAAGGACACACAAATGGGAAAAACTCCCTGTTGCTATACGAGATCAATTTAAGAAGTAACTAGCCAAAGTCATAGAGCAGCCACATATTCCAAAGAATATGCTGAGAGGCAATCTTGCAGGTTGCTATAAAATTAAATTATTAAAAGCTGGTGTCAGACTTGTCTATCAATTTAAAGATGATCAGGTAGTTATCTTGCTCATCACAGTCGGGAAACGAGCTGATAGCATAGTTTATGACGAAGCTAAAAAGCGTATTAAAGACTAAAAATGGGAGCTTATAGCTCCCATTTTGAATGGGTTCTAACATTTTGACTTTGCATAGCACCTATTATATTAATTTTAGGAATACTTAAGTTTAGTTAAGAACAATAGTCTTGTTTAAATCTTGAATAAGGAACATTTCTACGTTGTGTTAGATCTTTCCCTTTTAAATCATTGGCTAATTTATCTGATAATTCTTCACTAGATTTTATTTTGTTTGGAACCCATGAATAAGCATGTCTAGGTAAAATTTCAAAAAGATTAGTCATACCAGGTACATAAGAATACTTAAATTGAGTATAAACTTGATCATAGAATCCCTTACAGATTCTATCATTTTCTTTTGAAACTAAATTTCTATTCATAGATGTTGAGAAGTCATATAAGCTCCCATTTTTGTATTCATAATCATATTTTTTCCCAGTTTTAGGACTTTGGCTTGATGTTATTTTTATACCTGAATTAAGCTCTGAAATAGTAATATCTAATGACTCTTTGAATTCAATAGTTTCAGATTTAATTAATTTTGCTAGATCGTTAAACTCATATATAAAATAATGGCTTTCTGGGCTACTCATACCAAACCATGCGCCACATGTACTTGTTACAACATAAGTATTCTGCTGTTGCTTATATATCTTTTCTAAGATTTCACATTGTGGGTCGATCTCACTAATAAAACCAGCATTTCTATTATTGTTCTCAATAGAAAATGGATACTGTTTTACATATAACTCACTGTATTTATTTGTTATTTTATATAAACCAATATTTTCTGGATAACCTTCATTATTTTTTATAAATTTGAATGGCTTAACTTCAATGGCATACGCAACACTACCAGCCATTATGAGAATATTTAGTAGAAATATTTTAGAAAGAGGACTTTTCACTTTAAATACCTTATAAGTTTAAATTATAAAGTAATTTTAGCTACTAATTAAAAAAAAAGGTGAAATATTCAATTATTAATTGTCCATTTAACATAATGGTGGTTATACGCAATACACTTGTATATTAATATAAATATCAGATACTTAATAAAACCAGAAAAATCTAAAAATGCACAAAAAGCCGATTTTGAAACAAGTCGGCTTTTTTATGAGCGGTTTTGATATTTTTTGCCAACATTTTTGCTCAAAAAACACTCAAAACAGAAAATCACCTACAATCTATAAGGCTTTCAACCTGAAAAAAATCCACAATTTATGGGGATAACTCTGGGGCTATTTTTAAGCCATTTTTGTACGCTTTGACGTACAGTAATTTAAGGAATCTGCTTCTAGCTGATCAAAGCTTTATTTCTTATGATGTAGTCAAGGAAAGCAGGAAGCTCCAAACAACAAGAATAAGAAAGATCAGCACAAGGATGGTTAGGTACGACAGAAGTTATACCTTGCAACCAAACACGAAAAACCCCGACAGGATGTCGGGGTTTTTTATTACCATTTGAAAACTGACTAAGTTCACTATAAAATATAGACTATAATCTATATTTTGGTTGTGATATGTGGACAGTCATCACAACAGATCTGTTTAATGAGTGGCTTGAGCAGCAAGATGAATCAACACAAGAGAAAGTCCTCGCAGCTTTGGTCGTTCTACAGCAGCAGGGACCTAGCTTAGGTCGCCCTTTAGTGGATACCGTGTATGACTCTAAATTTACCAATATGAAAGAGCTACGCGTTCAGCATAGAGGTAAACCACTTAGAGCCTTTTTTGCATTTGATCCATTACGACAGGCCATTGTGCTTTGCATCGGTGATAAAGGCGGTAAAAAGCGTTTCTATAAAAGAGATGCTGGACATTGCAGAACAGCAATACGAACTTCATCTCTCAACCCTAGGAGAACAATCTAATGGCTAAAACCTTACAGGAATTATTGGTTAGTCGCTCTCCAGAGAGCCAAGCACGTATTAAAAAAATGGCTGATGAGCTACTGTTAGAGACTCAGCTCCATCTTATTCGAGAAGAGTTAGAGATTTCCCAAAAAGAACTTGCTGAAACTTTGGGAATAAAACAGCCATCACTTTCAGCAATTGAAAATCGTGGTAATGATTTAAAGATTTCAACCATGAAAAAGTATGTTGAGGCAATGGGTGGTAAGCTCCGTATTGATGTGGAGCTTCCAACAGGAAAACATATAGGATTTAATGTGTAACGATAAAAAAGGTAGCTATAAGCCACTGCTGTCCCACAATTTTTCACAAGAGGAAGCTTAAATAAGCTTCCTCTTGTTTAATGGGGATTTTATCGGGTGAGAATAAAGCTTTTAACGTTTTTCTTTCAAACAAATTCACTTGAATGATTCTGAGTAAGCGCTGCACTGTCCAGCCTTCTTTCCCCAGATGTTGAGCGAAACTCACCAGCAAATAGGCGATTAACGCGATCCAAATTTGAGTTTGTATGGCATTACGGCTTCGGCCTAGAAATGACTTTAATTTTAAATTCTGTTTAAGTGCTTTAAAGAACAGCTCCACTTTCCAACGGTCTTTATAAATTGCAGCAATCGTTAATGCTGCCAGATGAAAGTTATTACTCAGAAACTCAAACGTCCTGTTCTTATCGGTATCATAAAATTCTATACGTCTTAATAATTTGGGAGCACCTCTTTTCTTTGCATAAGCACTACTTAATTCAATCCATTCATCCGCAATAATACCTTTAGATGCTAATACGCTGCGGCTAGATTTCACTTGATAAACTGTCTTTGGGCGCAATCGGGTGACAAAACTGACCTTTTGATGAGTCAATTGGGCAAACCATTGATAATCAATATATCCTTTGTCAAATACGACAATACTGCCAGCAGGAAATTTGAATGCTCTGCCTTGTACCATATCATTTTCAATGCCATCCCCAAGCGCCACAAATTCAGGAATGGTATTGCTGTAATTTAAGCCAACGCTAAGTTTCATGCTGGCTTTGGATTCATGCACTTTGGCCCATTCACATAAGGAAAATGACAGATCAATATGGCTGGCATCCAGGGAATATAAGGGATTCTTAAAGCGGAATTTATGAGCTACTTTTGAGTGTTCATAAGATTTAAGCAAGGTGTAAAATAGCTGTTCATACAAGGCTGCAGGCTGTTCCTGATTGATTCGAGCCAGTGTACTGCGAGGGTGATAGACTTTGCTCCGAGAGCATTCAGCTTTTCTTGTTGACACTCTAGATTAGATTGAATATCCCGCAGACTTTGTCTGCAGGAAAGTTGAGACATCAGTATGGCAATGAACTGATCCCATCTTGAAGCGGCTCTAAATTTCTGACCGACATGATGTATTTGAACAAGACGTTCAAAATCTTGTCGGAGTATGGGTTTAATCAATTGATGAAATACGGTATTCTGATATGACAAAACCTGAGTCCTTGGTCGTTAAAGTGTTGGTTCGCACTTATATTTTAACGATTCAGACTCAGGTTTTTTTATTTAAATCAAACTATGGGACAGCAGTGAGCTATAAGCTCCCTTTTTTGTGTTAGAAACCATTTAAAGTGTCTGTATTCTCACCATTAAAAATGTCTGGTTTATGATGATCTAAATAACTTCTCAGGATATGACTCTATGAACGACACTGAAAATCAAAAAAAACTCCCATTCTCAGAGGATGAATTACTCGAAAATATAGATGAATATAAAGCACATGCAGATGAAATTACTGTGCTTACAGAAACCGAATTCGATTATTCATATTTCAAACACTCTACTCCATTTTTTCAAAAACAAATTAATTACTGTAGAGACAAAACCCTTGCTACATAAGGTTTTGGAGTCGTTTGTCTAAAAATAATCATAAAACAACCTAGAGCCTGTTTATTTCCTCTTTGTATCCTTAAACGGATAAGATTTTAGAAAAACCGATGGCTCAGAATTAAAAATCATTTAACTTTTATTTGTAATTGTAAACCGAAAGTATCGAGTAATTTCTGCATGGATTTCAAAGTAGGATTGCTCCCTGGTTGCTCCATTTTTTGCAGTGTCTGTGGCGCAATCTTAGTAATTTTAGCCATATCATTCAGTGTTAAATGTAGCTCTGTTCGAATAAATCGAGCAACTTGATAAAAAGACCAGTCTGGATGATTATTGATGGTTTCAAGCACAGATAGTCTTTTTTCCATTTGTTGAATAGGGGTCAATGGTTTAAAACGTTTATCCATGGCTGATCTCCTCCAACTGCTGGCAAATATTGATTATTCGATATTGGCTATTTTCCAGAATTTCATCCGCTACTTGAAGAGCCTGCATCTTTTCTAACAGTCCCCGATAAATTGGTAACTGTTCAATTAATAAAGTTTTAATTTCTTGTGGATCAATCGAAGTGCTTTCAGCTATCTGCTCAATCACAGAACTCAAAAGTGGCATACCACCATGATCATCTCTTTCCCAACGAGTAGTACGTGCAATACCATCAGGATGTAACCACATTGGCGCATAATCAAATAATGGTGTGAGCTGAATTTTACCATTATTGAAGCGTTGGATTGCTGTATTGCGAGTATGGTTATCTTTATTGCCTAAGGCAACATTTGCGAGATCACGCTTCAAATACTCAAATACTTCCTGCTTTGGTTCGGTACAAGCCTCCATAAGCAGGGTACATATTTGATTATGGGTCATTCTAACCCCAAAGCCCGCCTTCCCACCTAGAGATGCAAGGCTTTCCTGAGCAATTCTTTCAACTTTGCCATTAATTACTTTGCGATCAAATCTTGGAATAAACAAAGTCTTGCCATGTAGCTCAAGATCCCGGTGTACACGTAGTTGCAAGTACTGAGCGACTTTCATATACAAAGCTTCGTTCATCAGGATTTTATTCAAATTTTGATCACTGCCGCGGCTAAATTTAACCAACCAATGCTGCTTAACTTGATCATCTGGAAGAGTATGATCTAGATAGAAAAGATCATCATAACCTTGTGTTAACAACAATTTTGGCCACTCACCCTGAATACCAGATGAACCGGCAATAAAAAGTCCATAAGATGCGAGCGATTCAATAAACTTCTCTTTACGTTCAATAATTTTGCTTAGGCTAAATCCCTGATTTTGCAGCTTTGGGAAATGACTCTGTAACCACTCATGAGCCTCTTTGACTCGCAGATTCCCAATTGGATTTCCTGCGCCTGCTTTTAAAAGCGCCCAGTCCGCTTGTTCCTGAACATTCTCAGAAAAATCAAGCTGTCTTAGTAATTCTTTGCGACCGTATCCTTGAGGTAATAGATCCATAAGAAATGCTGGCCAAGTTGATTCCAATCTATTTTGGACGTTCACCGGTAAGTCATAAGCAAGCGCATGACCATCTCTTAGATCCATATATGAAATAGCATATTCGAACAAATATGATGTACGTGTAGCTGCCTGCCATCCAGCATTTTGATCATCCGTAACCTCAACCAAAGCACAGTCATGCCATTCATAGTCTTGGTAGATTTGCAGTGTACAGTATTGCTTCATAATTTTATTAAAATAGTAAAATATAATGATTTTATTGATTATATATCTATTTTAATATAAAAGTATAATTAAACTAAAAATCTCAATGATCACTCTAGGTGTCTAAGAAGAACTTATACATTTCTCAAAATTGCAATAAACTCATCTGATTTGCAGTAGAATTGATCAATATTGGGTTAAATCTTACCTCCTTATATTTTAGCTATCCTTTACATCATGTCAGAACGTCAACAACTCAGCCTTAGTGAATACCTTGCCACTGTACAGGAAGTCATCCAGCTGACTTTTGATGGGGCAGTGTGGGTCAAGGCTGAGATCCGTAATTTAAGTATTAAAGGCGGTCACTATTATCTTGAGTTGGCTGAGAAAGATGAAGAAAGCCATAAGGTGATCGCTAGTTGTAAAGGCACCATTTGGAAATTTACGGCACAAAAAATAATTCTAAAGTTTGAACGAGAAAGTGGTATTGAACTGTCGAAAGACCTGAATGTACTGATCAAGGTCAAAGCTAGATTTGATCCGCAATATGGCTTCTCGGTCAATATCGAAGATATCGACTCTAGCTTTACTCTAGGAGACATCGCCAAACGCTATCAGCAGATTCTGCTGCGACTGACTGAGGAAGGCCTGCTCAATAACAATAAACAGTTGCCGGTACCCTTTGATATTCAGAATGTCTTGGTCATTGCACCGGAAAATGCTGCAGGGTTAGGTGACTTTAAAAAAGATGCGGATGCCCTGGCTCAGGCTGGTGTCTGTCATTTCGTTTATCATTCAGCAACTTTTCAGGGTAATACGGCTTCTGCCAGCATCATTCAGGTTTTGGGTAGTGCCTTAAGACAGTGGGCTCAAGATTACTCGATAGCACCAGACCTTATTGTGATCATCCGTGGAGGCGGAGCCGTGAATGACCTAGCTTACCTGAATGATTATGATCTGGCCGCACTGCTGTGTAAAAGAACTGTGCCGATCTGGGTCGGTATTGGCCACGAGAAAGACCGCACTATTTTGGATGAAATTGCACACCGTTCCTTTGATACCCCGAGTAAAGTGATCGCAGGGATCCGTAACCTGATTGTGGAGCGAGTCAATGAAGTTAGTACTGCTTTGCAGACCATCAAGCTACTGTCACAGCACCAGTTGATCACCTACCAGAGCCAGAGTGATCAGTATCTGAAAACTATCAAAACTCTGACACAGAACCAGATCAATGAAGCCCAGCGTAGCGTTGATATGCTTAAAAGTGATACTCAGTATCTTGCTCAACAACAGATTAAACTAGCTTCACAGCAGGTGGAGTCATTGATGAGGGAAACCTTGCTACAGAATCCTCGTAATGTGATGGCCAAGGGCTATGCAATTGTCCGTAGCCAAGGCAAAGCTATCCGTTCCATCCAGCAGATTACTGACCAGGAATTACAGATTGAACTTAAGGATGGCACCATTGATGCCACCGTGACACAGGTAAACGCACATGAACAATGAAGAACTAAGTTTCAAGAAAGGTTATGAAATTCTCAAGAAAAATGCCGAATTTCTTGAATCTCAGGAAGAACCGGATATTGATAACCTGATGGCGATCGTTGAAGAGTCCATGACTGCCTATAAAGCCTGTAAGTTACGTATTGATGCTGTGCAACAGGCGTTGAATGACACCTTTAAAGAATAAAAATTCTAGGTCGAGAAAAGTCTAGAATGTTCTAGAAATAAAGGACATGAGATGGTGAAAACTGACAGTTAACCCAATAAATTTGCTTGAGCAGAGTTTTATTACTAACCACCTTTTCCTCTATAGGTGTTACATGGATCCCAAACAACATACTTACGTTGTTAAATGGTTGACTGAAGATCAAGCCTGTGTCGGCTTATGTGTCGAGTTCTTCATTAAGCTGACTTAAACCAAATAGGTGGGGCTAATGAATTTAATGGCCGATCTTTAATAATCCCTGCCAGCTAAAATAGTTCTGGGTCAAATGAGTACGGTTCATTGACCACTTTCGTTGTGGTAAGTAGCAGCTGCCAACAGCTAATTTAGTTTTCCCATATCTCGCCTTTACCGCTTCTAAAGTCTGCATGAGGCTTTCATTACTTTCACGCTGGCTGTGGTCTGTCAGCAGGTCAGGAGTAAAGCGCTGCTTAGCAATTAAATCCGTCAGAATTACACCACACTTTTTATATTTCACGTCAGATTTATAAATGTGTTCCAGCAGTTGCATGGCTGTTTTAATCAGATCCAAAACACAATCCGTCGGTTCAGGAAACTCAAAAGCCAACGATTTACTGTAATAGGGAACCTTTGAATCAAAAGGATTCGATTGCACAAAAGCAATGACACATCCACATAAGGAAGCGTCTGCTCGTAAACGTATGACTGCATCCTGTACATATTTGCCCATAGCCTCTTTGAGATCATCTAGCTCGGTAACTTTTTCACCAAATGAACGACTTGCTATGATTTGCTGTTTGGGGGGAGGGGCATCATCTAACTGCATACAAGAAACACCTTGCAGCTCCAATACTGTTCTTTGCATTACCACAGAAAAAAGGCTCGCCATGCGATGAGCATCTTGCATCACTAAATCTAGCACCGAATAGATTCCCATGGCATTTAGTTTTTTAACTAACTTACGACCAACGCCCCAAACTTCACCGACCTCAATGTCTGAATAAAGCATTTCCTGATCTAGGAAATCCATATTGAGTAAGTTACACACACCCTTGAAACCCTGTCTTTTTTTGGCAAGATGGTTGGCCATTTTGGCTTCGGTTTTACTACGACCGATACCAATCGAGACGGGTAAGCCAATCCAATCCAACAATCGTTGTTTCATGTGATGCGCATACTGAGTTAAGTCAAAATTTTGTGCATAACTGGTCAGGTCTAAAAAACACTCATCAATTGAATAGATTTCCTGTTCATGTGGCGCAACAAAACTAGCCAAAATTGAATGAAAACGCTTGGACATTTCAGCATATAAAGCATAGTTACTGGATAACACCACGACCTGATGTTGCTGAACAATATCTTGTATTTGAAAGAGAGGAACGCCCATTTTGATGCCCAGCGCTTTGGCTTCATTACTTCTTGCCACAGCACAGCCATCGTTATTGCTGAGCACAATCACAGGTTTATTGTTTAGACTGGGATTAAATACCCGCTCACAACTGACATAGCAGTTGTTAATATCAATCAGGGCATAAATCCGCTCGTAACTGCTCATCTGAACTTCTTGATCACACTGGTAACCACACCCCAAATCAGCATGGTTTGATTATCTTTCAAATGGATATCAGCAAAATCAGGATTAGCCGCCTGTAACCAGCATTGATTACCCTCAATCATCAAACGTTTAATCGTAAAATCATTGTCAATCAATGCCAGAACAATATCCCCATGCTTGGCTTCAATACTACGGTCAACGATTAGCTTGTCATTCAGATCAATCCCTGCATCACGCATGGATAAGGATTCCACTTCAACGATAAAGGTTGCCTGTTGGTTTTGAATAAGAAACTCGTTTAGATCAAGGGTCTTATCGATATAGTCCTGAGCAGGGGAAGGGAAGCCTGCAGCCACTTTTTGCAAAGCAACAGGAATCTCATAATGTGTTTTTGTCTCAAGCAATCTAATAGAGGAAATATCGTTAAACTTTGGAGTGTCATTTTTTTTCAGGTATTTCTTGATTTCCAATACACGAGACTCTGGCACCCGAATGACCTTGGTCGGTTCGTTATAGACAAAAGGACGGCCAGAACCTTTGCGTGCACCACCATGCTTATTTTGCGTCATTTTTATTATCAATCTTGATTATGTAACATAATTAAGATTATAGAAAACTCAGAATATAAAAACAAGATTGTCCGTTCTTTAATAAAGTATTATCCCAAATCTTGGGATTGCCATGATATTAGCAAAGCCACAAGATCAATCAGACGACACAATAAAGATTGTCTAATCCTTGATCGTAGAGACTTTATATTTGAAGCAACAGAAGACCTAAAGGGCTTTACTGGTATCCATTGATTGTTCAGCAACATTAAATAAAACTGTGGAACATTGTTCAGTTATTGATCGTGGAACGTGAACAATCATAAAAAAAGCCCATTCGAGGGTGAATGGGCTATAAAACTAGTATCAACACATGGAATTATAACACAATTTAAAAAGCATTTCGTATAATATTGATTATGTTAAATAGGATATCTAAACACAGCACCCTACAATAATATCGTTGGTGCTGCACTTGACGGTTGCAATAATAAATTATCTTACCGTCAAGTGTATCCCAAGTAACATAACATAAGTTATGCGGAAATCAGACCGCTACTCGACTTGCGTATCAGTCAAACCTACGCAAGTCTGCGTGGCTATGATTTCAATATCTGGAAAATAGATACTCTATTAGTCTCAAATTTGGAACTAGAGTCCACCATTAGATAACGTGGACTCTTTTTTTGTTGTATTAAGAAGCATATTCAAGTAAGAATCTTTCAACATCTCGGATCATATTCTGTACATCGTTATCATTAAATTCCTCAATCTCCCCATGAGCAGCTTTATTTCTTATATGTGCCAAAGTTAAAACTTGCTTATGTTGAAGAGCACTATAGATATTAGCATTTTTTAATTCAGAATTAAGAGCATCAAGTTTTTTAGGTTTAGTAGTACCTTCTTGGCAAATATCAATTCCGTTATTTTTAGCTAATTCTTTAATTGCTGTTTCTAAAACTACACCAGCAGTGACAGCAGAAGCTACTTTATAACCTGAATCAAGGAAATGCTGTGCTTGATCCAACTCACTATCAAAAACCTCTGACTGAATTAGTTTTTTGATTGTGATTAGAAAACCATTTTTTAAATCATCTTCTGCCGCTCTTAAAATTGGAATCACGCGATTTAATATTGCTTTTCTTGTATCCCCCATTCCTGCTTTAAGATTTTTATCAAACTGAGACAAATAATGTGACTTTTCACCACAAGTAATGCTTAATATATTTTTAGATTTCATTTGCCATTCGATAAAAGCTGATTGTAATTCAGGATTATAACCAGATCCAGCGGCTTCACATTTTTGATAGATTGAATCACCTTCTTCTATTAGTGAAGAAAATCGATCTAGTATTTTTTGGGTCATATTTATTCTCAAGTATTAGGTCATTCTGAAGTCGCATAACTTCATTTTATGTTAAATAAGATATCTGAAGATAGCACCCTGCATCGAGCTATGCGGTATTGATAAATATTCAATAAAGTGGAACGTTTTTTTAAAGAACGTTCCACTCAAAGAGTGTGGGGTTCAGCGGACGCTTACCTTTCTCTTAAAGCCTCTTGCGCTTTATTAAATGGTTTTATTAGATAATCTAAGATCGTTTTCTCCCCTGTTTTAATATCGACTGTTGCAACCATGCCAGGAGTAATACTGAATTGTTTGCCTGCTTTATTCATCAATTTTCCTGAATCCGTTCGAATATACACTCGATAATAAAATTGATCTTGCTTAACTTCATCTCTCAAGGTGTCTGGAGAAATAATAGAAACTTTTCCTTTCAACCCACCATAAATAGAATAATCATACGCGGTGATCTTCACCAGTGCATCTTGCCCAGGATGAATAAAAGCAATATCTCGCGGTGAAATACGTGCCTCAACCAAAAGTTGTTCATCCAGCGGAACAATTGTCATCAACTTGCCATTTTGAGAAATCACTCCGCCAATTGCAGATTCATCAGGAAACTCCCAGCAACTGGTCATATACTGATAATGGATGCTGCAAACTCTCGTAGGGCATCACATGCGGTGCCGCTGTAACAGGCACAATGCTGGAAACCGTATTTGATTGCGGTAATGGCGCGAATCTTTGCTGCTCTTGCTGCAGTCGAACAGCTGGTTTTTCTTGCGTGGTTGCATGAATCCGCTGATTGGCGGTTTCATGCAACCACCGACCAATGTGGGCATTAGCAACATCAACATCCAACAATAAGCCTGAAGTCTTAAGGCTTGCTTTCAATTGCACAATAAAGCTTGATTTGAGATATCCATTAAAGCGTTCAACTTTGCCTTTGGTCTGTGCGCGGTAGGGTTTACATACGCGGGAGGCGAAAGCCATATTTCTTGGCACAATCGAGCAGTTTGGGGTTCCATTTGTGCTGCCCCTCCTGATAGGCATCCCGTTCAATCATGATCGTTTTAGCGTTATCAAACAGGATTTCCTGAGGTACGCCCCCAAAGAACTGAAATGCATTTTCCAGACCATCGATCCATGCATCCGTCCGTTCATGATCATAAAATTTCACGAAGGTTGCTCTGGAATAACCTAATGTGGCCACAAAGGCTTTCAAAGTCGTATGGTGACGTCGAATCGTGGTGAAATCAACCTGCATTTGTTGACCAGGTTGGGTTTCAAAACGAATGACGGGTTCTGATTTGGCAACGGGTTTTAATGTTGCAAGATATTCCCTCAATATCCTGATCTTTCCTGGATATCCAAACCCTAAAATCTGCTTATAGAGCACAACGGCAGGAATCCATTCAGGATGAGCTGCATTTACACGTTCAAGCAAATAGGGTTTATATGGATCAAGAATACTTATTCTAGGTTGTGTACGCCGATACTGAGGTGTGGTGTTTTGCCGTAAATATTTACGTACGGTATTCCTGGATACCCCAAGTTCACGACTAATGGCTTTAATGGATTTACCTTGTTGATGAAGAATTTGGATGGTCACTGCTTGCTCCAAAGTTAACATGTTGAGCAGTCCAAAAAGACCGCTATATTAACCAAGGGGGTCAGTTTTAAAATGCCGTTAGAGGGTTATTTTTACACTGCTGCTAACACTTGTTATATTTATGGGACAGCAGTGGCCTTAAGCTCCCATTTTTACTGTATTTTTTTGAAATTTCGTATAACCACCATTATGTTAAATGGTAGGGGATTCTAAGTACGAGATTAGAAAATTTAGTCTTTAAGAGGAGAAATTTGTTCTAGCTTATCTTCAGGATTATTTTCTCTAATATGTATAATTCGATCATAATTTTCTACTCCTCGTAAGTGAGGTGGTGCAAATGCTGGATACTTGTTGAAAAAGTGCATTTTAATATTTAGTGCATGGTCTAAAATAAAAGCGCATTCAATTCCATAGTACTTATCATTAATAAAAAAATTGTCTGTAGTTTCTATTAGTTCTTGGATAGCTAAATCCAATTTTTGAATTTTTTCATTAATATCTTTAGTTTTATCTTCTATCTTTTTGTCCATTGGTATCACCTATAGAATTAAGTTCCCCTAAAATTAACATAATACACCTTATACGAAATCGAAATGTTAGAACCCATTTAAAGTGTCTGTATTCTCACCAATAAAAATGTCTAGTTTATGATGATTTAACCATCATGGACTGGATATGAAATATAGATGCTGATCACTATGTCTGACAAAGAAATTCAACG
>NZ_VPBP01000026.1:0-45387 GCF_013418685.1 Acinetobacter sp. YH12129 | reverse complement strand
ACCGGTAATTCAAATTATTTTAAACTTATCAAATAAAACCTAACTTAATCAATTCAACCAAGTCATTGTTTTATCAGAAGTTTTAATCTTCATCACCGCCGATGGATGTGCATTCTACAGCATTTCATATTCGTTGCAACACCCTTTTTCATTTATTTTTAGTTTTTCATTACGTTTGTTTATTTATTCTACTAAATCAGTGTGTTTTACTTAAAAAAGTGTTTTTAGCGTACAGAAAGCATGCAATACGCCACAGGCACCCATATGATAAACATTAAAATTGGCATAACACCGTGCACTTCTTCAGGTTTTCTATACAACCATTGAATAAATGGAATGGCGATACAAAATAATGTCGCCATCAATAGCACATCAACGAATCCACCTTTCAGCAGTAGCCACAGCAAAACTGGCACACTCATCATTAAACCCATTATCAATAAAACGCAGTATTCGTATTTTCTGAGCTGCCATCGTGTGAACCCTTGAATGATCCAGAATCGCTCTGCAGATTCAAAATTTGATTTTAAGTCCATTTTGATCACACCTAGATTGAATAAACTCAGTGCAATATAGATAGCACACATCAATTGGAATAATTGTGAAGCAGTGAAATCAAGACTCATGATGTTCCAAGTATCCGCCTGTGTGGCGAACCAATACAAAATCACAACCGCTGTAACCGAAATACCGATACTGACAATACGGTGGGTTAGAAATCTTTTATGAAATGCCTGACGAATAATTAGTTTATTTTGATTGAGCCAGAGTGGGCTATATTTCTGTATCACAAATACGCTAGGTACTTGCAGCTTTATTGGTTTTGATTTCCTACCGAGCAGCCAGAATTTTATTGCCGCCATACAGATGAAAGTAGATAACAACACCGCAACGAGTTGAGCTTCCAATATCGCTAGGCTCAAAATGGGCAAATATGTCAAAAGGCAGACTAAGCCGAAATATTGATTCTGTTGTAAAAACAGGATTTGTATGATTAATAAATTAAAGATCCAAAGAAGCATCAATACACTAATACCAATGGAAGCCAAAAGTTCATACTCAACCCAAACATATAGAAGCGCTAAAACAAATGGCAGTATCAGCAAGAAGCTTAAACTGCCTAAAAATTTGATTTCCACTGCAAATCGACTTTTGAGTGTGATGGGCAATAGCGCTAGATAGCGATACCCTTCTCCACCACTCAAAGCTTTACGCTGTATCGCACACCAAAATACATTTAAGGCAAGAAAGCCAGTCCAAAGAAACAAATTCGTGATTAATGATTTGCAATAAACCAAATCAATAATGGGCTGTACTAATGATAAGAGCAGTCCGAATATCATTGGCCCGAGAATTAATGTGACTAAAATAAGTAAATGCTTTTGCCGTGCAACAGCGTCTGCTGTGGTTTTGACATAAAATGTCCATCGGTATTTCAAAAGCGTTTTTATAATTATTCGCTGCCCAACATGTCTTTGTTTATTCATGCCGCCTGCTCATTGGACTTTAGCCGATCTAGCTCGATGATTTTTGCTGCAAGACTGTCTCTAAATAAAGGATCATGGCAAGACAATAGAATCAATTTTGATTGGCTCTGTTGTAAAAGTATACTTGTTAATTCAGCCAAGGCATTTTGATCTAAGCCATTGCTCGGTTCATCCAAAATCAGTAATGGTGCCGTGGTCATTAAGGCTGCGACCAATAAAAACTTTTTGGTAGTACCAAAAGACATTTCAGCAAACGGCGTGGCTAAATAGTTTTCTAATTTAAATTTTTCAATGAAGATTTGATACTGCTCATGCGCTATCCCTCGAATATTACATATTAAATTCAAAAACTCCTGCCCTTTTAAAAAGTCATAAATAGGGCTTTTATCTGGCACATAGGCCACAAGTTTCTTGTATTCATTGTTATGAGGGGCATATTGCTGATCATTAATCAAAATATTGCCTGCATCAAAATCCAACATCCCAGCAATCATCGCAAGTAAGGTGGACTTCCCTACTCCATTCTCAGCAACAACAGCGACAATTCCGAATTCGCTTAACTCTAAATTTAAATTTGAAAATATACATTTTCCCGCAAAAGATTTGGACAATTGCTGCAAGCTCAAAGAAACCATCATGATGTTCCTGATTTATTATCTTAAGTTATTGATTTATTATTAACCTATCTTCACATATCTTGGATCAGAATTAAATAGATTCTTTAATAGACAAATTTATTTTTTCAGTGTTATACACTATCTAAATACGCCAAAATCATCTTCGACAATTCAACTTTAAGCTGTTGTTCTGTAATTAAAAAATTATTATTGCTTACGTATCGCATCATGGTAAATAAAGTACTGTTAATGATCACAAAAGAACGATGTTTCAGCGTTTCAAAGTTCCAATGTGAATAATAACGATTAAATAAATACATCCCAACTTCAAAAAAATGCTTTTCCAAAACCTGAGAGGCATCTGAATGACTGTATTGATGCCAATGTTTTAAGATCTCAATGAAGAAGCCACGATCAGCTTTCAACATATCAAAGCCAAACTGAATACAAAGTGGGATCACCTCATAAATACTGTGCTGCTCTTGCTCCACGACTATATTTTTTAGTGCTAACCCCAATTGTTCTGATTCTCTGAGCAGTAACTCTTCTACGATTTGCTCTTTATTTTCAAAATATTGATAAATCGACCCAACGCTCACCCCAGATTTTTCCGCAATTTTGGGCGTCGTCAGCTCCAGTAAACCTTGTTCTGCAATACACAACTGCGCAGCTTGCAAAATGCTTTCCACAATCATTTTCGCGCGTTGTTGTTGTGGTCTTTTTCTCATTGTACGGCTCTCCAATGCGATAGTGTTATGCGAATTGAATGCGAATAAATATTCATATTAGTGTGATATGCAACAATAACATTGAAGATCAAAACATGACCACTCACTTCAATACCCGACTGACTTCATTTCAGGCCATGCAGCAATCTAATCTGCTGAGTTTTCTACTGTCTTATTTGACGGGTCAGGCTGCACAGCCAAATTACGCCCAATATCTTGACCTCAATAAAGCCTTGCAATGTGGTGACCCACAGATGGAAAAAGTGCTCACGTGGATGATGCAGAACCCTAAACAGCATCGTGAATATTTTGAAATCGCTCTATTTAAAGGTGTCGAGCAGCTTCCCTTTTCTATTCCTGAACTCGAGCATTTTTTTAAGCATGTTGAACAAACACCGCCGTGGGTAGAGCCAGAAAAAATACAGCAAGCCCTTGAGTTCACCCATCGACTCGGGATTAACAATGGCTTTATTTTGCGAGACCTTTCACTCATGGTCGGTTATCTCTTCCCCGGTTTCAATCAGCCACTCATGCTGACCGGTGCTTTAAATAAACAAGCCGGTACACGTCTAGCTGAAACCACTAAATGGTGGGTAGATATCACTGAAGAACGCGGACTCGAACGTTTGCATGCAGGATTTACATCGACGATTTATGTGCGTTTTATTCATGCTTTGGTACGGCATCAACTCCAAAAAGGTAAAGACTGGGATTTTGCAACGTGGGGGGTGCCGATGAATCAATTTGACTTGGCGATGACCAATCTGGCCTTTAGCAGTGTGGTACTTTTGGGCATTCGCGCTTTAGGGATTTTTCCATCAAAACAAGAGACTGAAAGCTTTTTGCACTTTTGGCGTTATGTGGGTTGGTTGATGGGTATTGATGACAAATGGTTAATTGAAAAAGAATCTGATGGTTGGAAACTGTTGTATTGGATGCAATTTGTACATCCTCAATCTGATGCAAGCAGTATGGCTCTCGGCGCCAGTCTCTCTAAAGAACCTTTTGAACGACAGTACAAATACCTCCGAGCACTTCAGCAAAAACTGGCTTATCGACAACATCTGGAGCTGACACAATTTTTTATTGGCAAAAAACGCATGCATAAATTAGGGCTCAAACCCCAGTCTGCCGCATGGTTTGCTTATTATTTATTGGCTAGAAATCTTGTCCTGTATTCAGGTGCTAAGCATCTCCCAAGTTTAAATCAAAAATTACAGCAAAAAGGCCGTGCGATTCAAAAACTCGGTTTAGCACTGTATCAAAGTAAGGCCAAACAACTGGCGAGTATGCACCAATAAAAAAAAGCAGAGCGATCGCTCTGCTTTTTGGATGACAAATATCAAGATTTAGAATTTCATCGAAATACGTGCCCAATAATTGCGACCAATATTATTAAACTGTTGATCGGTCGCTAAACCTGTCCCTGCATCACCCAGTTTATTTAGATGTTCGGTATAGGTTTTATTCAAGAGATTATCTACACCCACAGATACATCTACACCCTCATCAATATGATAAGTACCATTTAAAGACAGTGTGCCAAAACCTGCACTTTCTTTCAGGTCATAACCCACGATATTGCCTTGGTGCGCACTAATACGATTTTGCCCATCAACCACACGCCAAAACGCTCCCAAAGTATAATTATCTTGGATATAACGTAAGTTGATACGTGCTTCTAACGGTGAGATTTGTGGTAATGGCTTGCCATCTGTGGTGTTTTTACCCCACGCATACATTGCGCTGACATCGGCTTGAATATGATCGCTAAATTGATAGCCAATCCCTGCTTCAGCTCCCGCAATGGTGGCATCCACATTTCGGCTATGTGCTTCCATACCCTTCATCATTCCTGATCCAGACTTATAACTTGTTAAAATATAATCTCTCACTAAACCTGCATAAGCCGATACCCAGGAATTCAAAGCACTATGTTCATGTTGATAACCCATATCTAACTGAAGCGTTTTTTCTGTATCAATATGATTGAATGTATTGTTATGACCATTTCCTGATTTTGGGCTGAATAATTCCCAATAATCTGGCATACGTTCCACATAGCCTAGACCGATATAGGTTTTACCATTGTCATGTTCAGGGTGCTTATTTTCAAAACGAATAAAAGCACTTGGTAATGTTTCATTCAGCTCCGTGTTATAGCCACTCGCTTTCGAAGCGGCGCGCTCATCTTTCACTTGCACTTGATCGAGACGAAGTCCCGAAACCAACTTATTGTTGTCACTCAATTGATAACTGACTTCTCCAAAACCACCATATGACTGAAACTTCATATCGGGTTCACGTGCTTTGTCTTTATAGCTATTGCGCATCCCTTTGCGAATGCTATGTTCATTGTTCTGTGTGTCAATGCCTGTGACAAAGTCAATCTTATCCCATTCATGTGTCACAGCCATACGTGCATTTAATGTTCTGCGAGCAACATTCGATGCCATTGGCATATTCATCATGCCACTTGGTTGAAACTCACGTAAGCTGAAGTTATCCATGACATGATCATTAAAACTATAGTTGACCTGTGCTTCGATTTTTTTAATCACCTCTGTGACATTTTTTTTCTCGACACGAAGGCCTAAGCTTTCACGGGCAAATTGCGAACCATCCATTGAACGGCCTGCGTATACCGCCTCACCATCGGCTTTACCTCCAGTAAGTTCGATCCATGTATCTTCGTTTGGCGTCCAACCAAGAGCCAAATCTGTATTCCACCGCTCCCAGTCTGACGGCACAGTATTACCATCTCCGTCTTGGTAGCTATCCGCAACAGAACGACTGGCATTCAAACGGACATATTTATGTTCATCGCCCACAGCCGCTTCGATATTATGATCTAAACGACCATAAGAACCGATCATCACACTGGCTTGACCACGGTAGTTTTTATCAGCATCCAACTGTTCAGGTTTGCGTTCAAACAAGACTGTTGCAGCAGAACCTGTATTGGCATATTGAACCGTTTGAGGGCCTTTAATCACTGAAATTCGGTCATAACTTTCAGGTGAAATATAAGACGTCGGCGAATCCATACGACTTGGACACGCCCCTAGATTTTCTGTGCCATCGGTTAAAATTTTAATGCGTGAACCAAACATGCCACGGAAGGTGACATCGCCATTGGTTCCTGCGCCACTTTTCACTGCACTAAAACCCACAATGCTTTTTAAATAATCGGCCCCATCACTGGCAGGTATCGGTTGAATCGGCTGTTTGGGGTTGGCACGAACAATCAGGCCATTGGCATCATTCCCCTGATGTGACGTCACCACAATCGGTGCCAAAGTCTGAACGGCATTGGTTTCCGTCATCTCTACTGACATCTCGTCAGCCATCACCGTAGTTGAATAGCAGGCAACACAAATTGCAGCCGCAAGAGGCTGTAGAAAAAATTTAGGCTGAGCCATGTTTATCTCACAAAATACATAAATAAAGGCGTACCTGAGTCCTCAAAGACCCAAGTTTAAAAAACGTCGGATTTATACAGCGAGTGGCGGGGCTCGACCTTGCGGAAGTAAAAAGAGTTGTTGAAGAACAAACCAGACATGCTTGAAAGCTTTTTGAAAAGCAATTAAACGAACTTGAATTCGATCAAGCACTTCTTTCACATCAAGTTCAGGGGGCAAAACCAAATTGCCATAGACCGTACAATACTGACATTGATGACTGGTATCATGTTCATGGGCAGTATGATCGACTTGAACCTGCTCAGCGTGAGCGGAAGATGAATGGTGTGAATGTGCGGTATGTTCAGCATGAACATTGGGAAGTAAAAGTGCACGCGTAATGGTTTCGCAGACCGGAGCAACTTGATATTGCTTGGGCAACAATGGCTGTAAAAAAACAGCAATCTGCAAAAAAACGGCTGCAAAGGACAGCAGCACTCCACTACGAAACAATACAGGCAAACCCTAACATTTGTCTGACCCAAGTATAACAAAGCCCAATCGAAATTGGGCTTGTCTCAGGTATTTTTTAACCGCGATCAATTAACGTTTAACTGCGACTTTATCTTTTTGACGTTGGCGAACCAACTTTTCCACTTTGTCACGTGCACGTTGACGTTTCAAAGGCGATAGATAGTCGACGAATAACTTACCATTTAAGTGATCCATTTCATGTTGGATACAAACTGCGAGAAGTCCGTCCGCTTCCACTTCAAATGATTGACCTTCAAGGTTAATTGCCTGAATTTTTACACGTGACGGGCGCTCAACTTTATCGTATATTTGAGGCACTGATAAACAGCCTTCTTCATAGGGCTGCGTCTCTTGCGTCAATGGCGTAATTTTGGGGTTAATAAACACCATGGGTTGATCTTTTTCTTCAGATAAATCCATGACTATCAGCTGAATATGGTGATCTACCTGTGTTGCTGCCAGGCCAATTCCCGGTGCTTCATACATAGTTTCAAACATGTCGGCTGCTAACTGACGAATTTCATCAGTAACTTCTTCGACTGGTTTTGCAATGGTACGAAGACGGGGATCGGGGAAACTTAAAATAGGTAATAAGGCCATACGACGTCCTCACTTATGCCATTGATCAAAAAACAAAATGAAGGAATGCTTCATCAAAAAATTGTGTGTAATATCGTTATTATAACGCAGTTACATACATAATTTTAGGAATTATGATAATGAAAAAGGTTTTGAAGGGCATGCCAACTTTTAGTGCCTTGGGGTTTAAAAAACAATTATTGGCACTTACAGTCTGTGTAAGTGTGGGGATGGGAATGGTCAGTGTTGCAGAAGCTGCCCCTGCTCGTAACATCAATCCACCATCATTGAAGGCAGGTGCGCCTCAAGTTTATGTGGTGAAAAAAGGCGATACGTTGTGGGATATTTCCAAGCGTTTCTTAAAAAATCCTGTGCGCTGGCCTGAAATCTGGGCGAGCAATAAACACGTGAAAAATCCGCATTGGATTTTCCCAGGTGACCGCCTATTAATGTGTACCTACAATGGCCGCCCAATCATCGGTAAAGATGAGGGTGATGGTTGTGAAGGCATTATTCGTCGCTATACAGGTGGCACTAAACTTCAACCACAAGTTCGTGTTGAATCCCTCAACAGTGCGATTCCGGTTATTCCATTGGAATATATTAAACAATGGCTTGAGCGCAGCATGATTGTTGCAGCTGATTCTGTGGAAGGCACACCTTACATTTTAGGTACAGCTGATCAACGTGTATTGGCAGCCAAAGGCCAAACAGTTTATGCACGCGGCCAAGGCATGCAAGTCGGTCAACGATATGCTGTTTACCGTGAAGGCGAACCGTACATCTTTACCGATGCAAACGGCAAAAAATACAACGCAGGTTTAGAACTGACTCAAGTCGCTTCAGGTGTTGCCGTTCGTGGTGAAAATGACATTACCACTTTAGAACTGACCGATACTTATAATGCCGAAGTTCGTCGTGGCGATCGTGTTCTTCCTGAATATGACCCAATGCTGCCAACACTGTTCTATCCAACCAATGCAGAAAATGTCACTGCTGGCGGTAGTATTGTTCGTGTCATGGGCTCGATTGGTACTGCAGCGGTTCACAGTGTTGTGACGATAGACCGTGGTAGCTTGCAAGGCGTTCAATCTGGTCAAGTCTTTAGCGTGAACCAAAAAGGTGAAATCGTGACTGACCCGAAAACCAAAGAACGTGTTCAACTTCCAGGAAAACGTATTGGCAACATCATGGTATTCAAAACGTTTGATAACCTAAGCTATGCTTATGTACTTGAAAGCGAATTACCAATCAAAGTGGGCGCAACGATTCAGCCACCACTGATGGATGACTAAGACCAAATCCATAAAAATGAGGCTGTATTTCAGCCTCATTTTTATTATCCAACAACAATATCACTAATAATTTTAAACCATAAAAAGAAGACATATTCAAAGGTCTCATTATGCTCAACTCATTAACTGACTTGCATTTAGATTACATTCGCCTGTGGTTTGTGGTGCAACACTCACTTCGTAGTTTCTATAAAATTCAGCAGCACTATCCTGCCCTACACTACGCCCTTAAGCCTAATCAAATCACCACATGGCAAAAATTAGGACTGCATAAAAATCATTTAAAGCGCTTTGAAGAATTTCATAGTCCAAGTGGACAGCTTAGCTTTGAAAAATGTCTCAAGGATATTGAACAATACAGTGACTTTGTACTGATTCCTGAAGACCTAAACTATCCACAACAGCTTTTACCTTATAGCGACAAGCCGCCGATTCTATTTGGGCAAGGTAATGCCCAAGCCTTGATGCAACCCCAAATTGCGATTGTGGGTAGCCGCAAACCTAGTCCCCAAGGTCGGCAAATTGCTTATGATTTTGCTTATTATCTAAGTGAGCAAGGGTTCTACATCAATAGCGGTTTAGCACAAGGAATTGATGAGGCGGCACATCGCGCTGCCATACAACACCACAGAACCATTGCCGTGATGGGCACAGGTTTAGATCAAACTTATCCGACCGCACATCAGCGTTTAAGACAAGAGATCATCCAACATGGTGGGACCGTAATCAGTGAGTTTCTTCCACACACTCCACCCCTGCAACACCATTTTCCACATCGAAATCGTATCGTCAGTGGGCTCAGCCTTGGTGTCATCGTGGCGGAAGCGGCATTAAAAAGTGGCTCACTGATCACGGCTCAACGCGCTGCCGAACAAGGCAAATCTATTTTTGCCATTCCAGGCCATATTTATAGTGAGTCACATCAAGGTTGCCATCAACTCATACGCGAAGGTGCAATTTTGATTGATCATCCACAACAGGTCATTGAAGACTTGGCATTGGCTACACAATGGCAATCGCAGGCTGCTAAAACCTTAACAACCACCGAAATAGCGACACCCGAAACAGCAATACCGGACACCCCGCCACCCGAACCTATCCCAGAACATTTAATTGCGCTGTATCGGCAACTCGATTGGGTCGGCCAAGGCCTTGATCAATTGTCCATTCAACTCAAAATTGATACCGCGACATTGACCAGTCAACTGATGGAATTAGAGTTAATGGGCCATGCCACACAACAAGCCGGACACTACCTACGTTGTCGAATGGGTAAATTAGGTTCACAATAGTCCTTTGTCGAATCAGATAAGGTCTATAGAAATGATTACCACCTCTGTTGCAGAAGCAGCTTCCTGTCTTAAAAAAGGTCAGGTTCTCGCATATCCTACAGAGGCTGTTTGGGGATTGGGCTGTGATCCCTACAATGAGCAAGCCTTTCTCGAAATTTTGCGCTTAAAACAACGTCCCATTGAAAAAGGCGTGATTTTATTGGCTGCCAATGTCGCTCAAGTTAAACACCTGCTTCAAGGCTTAACAGAAGATATGCGTCAGCAAGTCATTGCGACCTGGACCAACCGTAAACCCAATGAACGTGCAACCACATGGTTATTACCGGCTGGCGACCATATTCCAACATGGATTAAAGGCAATCATCCAAAAGTCGCAGTCCGTGTGACGACCCACTCTTTATGTGTGGCTTTATGCCAAGCTTTTAATGGCTTTATTGTGTCTACCAGTGCCAATCCTGCAGGATTAACCCCTGCACGTTCCTTACAAGAGGCCAATCAATATTTTGCCAATGAACTAAATTACTTAAATGGTGATCTCGGCCTAAGCCAAGAACCAAGCAAAATTATTGATGCTGAAACAGGTGAAATCATCCGCGCATAAGCTCGGATGCCTGTCTACACCAGCCTTTCGGGAAAATACAGACAAAAAAAAGCTCAGCCATATAGGGATGGCTGAGCATAAAAAAGGATGTGTATAAAATCACATCCAGAGGGTCTTGCAATCTCTGGGTAAATATCAAGTAATTATTAAGAATTACTTCATCATTTACGATGAAAGTATTATGTAATATTTTTTTAAATTTAACAAATAGATTTTTTATATAAATAAAACTACTGATAAGCACTTTATTTGTGATTTTATAACCACTTAGTCAAAATATGTATCTATTTTTGATTGATTTTTAAGACGAGCATTTGTTTTTTTAATTCAGTTTTACATTCAAAAATCCATTTTCAAAAGATTTGCTCTATAAAAAAATAAGTTTGTTTGATTATTTTCTAATCAACACTTCTCGTAAATTTTCAACTTTTTACTGGATTTACTTACGCTGCGCTAAGATCACCCCAGTAATCGCCATCACTGTGCCGACACTATGATAAAACATCCACTGCTCAGCCAACCAGAAATAGGCAATGATCGCAGTAAATACCGGCATCAAATTCATAAAAATACTGGTGCGATTCGGGCCGAGATGTTGTACAGCCAACATCCATACCAACGGTGCAATCAATGATGGAAAAATTGCCGCATAAAATACACTTGGCGCATTCGCAGGATTAATCGCGTCAATGCCTAAATACAACACGAATGGCAAGTGATATAAAACGGCAAAGAAAATTTGTACATATAAGCTCAACAGTAGCGGAAGTTTCAATTGCCATTTTTTTAAAAACACCCCATAAAAGGCATAAAAGAACACTGCGAAGATCATGAGGATATCGCCGAAATGTCCGCCCATATTCAGTAATTGACTGAAATCTCCTTGCGCAATGACAAACAATAGCCCCGTAAATGAAATCGCACAGCCTAAGATGGCATAGCGGTTGGGCACATCTTTAATTAAGAAAAATGCAACTGCAATCGTAAAAACAGGGATAAAGGCATTGATGATGCCCATATTGGTCGCCGTCGTATAATGCGCAGCGGTATAGCCCAAGCCTTGATATAACACCATGCCAAAAGCACTCAGCACAGCCAATTGCTGCCAATGCTGCCCGATAAGCTGTCTTTGCTGCCAAACGGTTTTGAGCATAAAAGGGGTCAGAATCAAAAATGCAATAAACCATCGATAAAAACTGATACTGACTGGTGAAATATAATCCGTCACATAGCGGGTGACGGTAATATTTAACGACCATATAAATACCGCGATCAGAGGCAAACAAATTGCAAATTTCGCCCAACGCGCTTGAAGCAACATGTCTGACTCCTCAATATATTGTGCAAAGATTGGTTTAGGTATTTTGAGTGATGTCTGTTTTAATTGAAATACATGATTTCAGACATTTATATTGTAGTTCAGACATCGACACTTAGGCTTATATGACATCAGCACCGATTGAACAACAAATCGAGCTTTTTGAAGCACACTACACCACATTAGATGCTGTCTATCCGCACAGTTGTCTTTGGGGTGATTTTAATTTTTGTCTCGATGGTATTTTCGAATATGAGATACAAGGGCAACATCATCTCTCACCTGCCAGTTATGGGGTGTGGATTCCCCCACAGACAGAACATTGCTCAGTCGCGATTGATGAGCAACCCATTCATTATGTGGCAATCCGACTAGCACCTGATCTCTGCATAAATTTCCCCAAGCAGACGGAAGTATTTAGCATCCAGCCTTTCTTTCGTTTATTGGCGCAAGAAATTTTGGCCTTTCCTACAGAGCAACATACCACACCACCCTATCGACACCTGCTACAGGTCTTATTCGACCAGTTAAAAACAGCACCCAAACATCAACATTATTTACCGCAAAGCCATGATGCGGTGTTAAAGCCGATCTTGGTGCAGCTTGCAGATGTAGATCATTTTAGCTTGAGCCTACAGCGATGCTTAGCCAATGTGGGTTTGAGTGAGCGTCAGTTACTGCGGCTGAGTCAGCACGAACTACAAATGAGCCTTTCTGAATGGCGAAACCGTGCCAAAATTATTTATGCCATTCAACAACTCCGCGCTGGTCAGTCTATTAAAGCTCTCAGCTATGAATTGGGTTATCAACACAGCTCAAGCTTTATTGAGTTTTTTAAACGCTATACAGGAAAAACCCCAAACCAACACCGTGCCACTAGTTAAATGCCAAGCACTCAAGCAAGCATCAGCTCGAATTCTGCAAACTACTACAAAAATTATGCGAAAAGCCTATCGATAAAAGCTTGCTGTTCACCAGATTTCCCTTTAAAACAAGGATGAAAGGCACAACTTCAATTAGGAACGAATATGTCAGCTTCAGTTTACGATATCCCGGTAAAAACCATCCAAGGTGATGACACCACACTCAATCAATACCAAGGCAAGGTTTTATTATTGGTCAATGTGGCCTCTAAATGTGGGCTAACACCGCAATATGAAGGCCTAGAGAAACTCTATACAGAGAAGAAATCACAAGGCTTTGAAGTCTTAGGTTTTCCTGCCAATAACTTTTTAGAACAAGAACCTGGTTCTGAAGCTGAAATTCAAGAATTTTGCTCAATCAACTACAAGGTTGATTTCCCACTTTTTGCAAAAATTTCTGTTGCAGGCACGGATAAACACCCACTTTATCAAACCTTGACCCAAGCCATTCCTGAGCGCATTGGTGAAGGTCCATGGTGGGATGATTTAGTTGAATACGGTTTAACACCAAATCCAAAGCCTGAAGTTTTATGGAATTTTGAAAAATTCCTCGTGAATAAACAAGGCGAAGTTGTGGCACGATTTGCACCTGATATCAAGGCAGATGATGCACGTATTGTCGATGCCATCAACGCTGAGTTAGCCAAATAATTCGACAATATCTCAATCTCTCAGTTAAGATTATTGTGATTTTAACTGAGATTGATCATTTTAAATTATCACAATAATATTTAATAATTATCACATATTGATAATTTACATAGTTTATCCATTATTTTAATATTTCACATATACATTGTTCAAAGTTTCCCTGTAAATACTCATTATGATGAGTCTTATCAAATCACATCCAGCAGTAAACAGGTGAACTTATGAATACATTAATGAAAGCTATCGTTTTATCTATTTCGACAGCACTTGTTGCTGCTCCAGCAATGGCTGCACCGCAAAATAGCCAACAACATGCACCTGCGCATAATCAAAATACGAAAGCTCAACAGCACACTAAACAAAACACACCAGTAAAAAACCAAAGCCAGAACAAGAAAAAAGCCGTAAATCCTTCACATGATTGGCGTTCTGGACAAAAAGTACCTTCTGAATACCGTGGTCATAGCTACAAAGTAGACCACACCAAATACAAAAAATTGTCTAAACCAGGCAAAAACCAACAATGGATTAAAGTGAATGGCGACTACATTTTAATGAATGCCGTCAGCCATGCCATTATCAAAATCATTGCGGGTTAAACCCACCAAAACATCAAAAGAGGGCAAATGCCCTCTTTTTTTTGTTCAAGCGATTATTTTGTTATTGCTTTGCAACAATCTATTTTTAATCCACATTCTGCCCCTATATTCAAAGCATAGACTTAACACATAGTGATGATTGAATGAAAAAGCTCGTGCAGAATGCTCTTCTCCCTTTTGCCATTTTTAGTGGTGTTTTGGTGCTGATTGGTTGTGAACCTGCTACAGCACCGCAACAGGAACAAGAAATCGCTGCAGAAAATGATCATCCTGCAACTGCACCAACAAGTGAAAATCAATCCGCGACACAAAGTCAGGCGACCGATCAAAACCAATTAAAAAGCGGCAATATATTTTATATCGTTCGCGATGTTGCGGATATGCAACTTAAAGCCGGCAATTATGTTGAACAACTCAAACAAACGCAGGTCGATTTAGAAGCCGCAGTCAGCAACCAAGATCATCTCCAATTGCAAAAAGCGGCAACCCAGCTGCAACAGCAGCTCAAAGGTTTCAATCAAGCTTTGAATGATTTAAATCTAAAAAGCACTGAGATTAATGATATTCGCAGCAATCTACAGGCAGCGAATCAGCAAGTATTGGCCTCACCTTTTCTCAATGGACAAGTCGATTTAAGCAAAGTTGATTTTCAGAAAATTCAAAATCAAATGGGCAATATTCAAGCGGAAATGCTGAAATTAGCAGGTATGTTGATCCAAGACCAAGCAGCTAAAAGCTCATCTAATGCACCCACTGAAACTGAATAAATAGCTAAATCTAGCATTTCCATTGCATTCTACCTGTTGTAAATCAAAAAAGCGTTAGACCTTGAGCTAACGCTTTTTTCTTACAGTTCCGCTATAGAACACGACTGTTTTTCCTTTTAGATTAAGGCTTAATAATAAAGCCAATGATGGAACAGTTATGTCAAACGCTGTGATTTATAACATTACACCCATTACCTTTCGTTTAGATTTAAAAGATCCTTTCTTATTTACTGCCCATAATATTGATCATTTTCCTGCTGCGAATACAGACATGGGGCCAAAAACAGCCGCCGAGAAAGATGAATTCAATATGTACTATGGCGATGTGGTTCCAGGTTTTCCAAAGCATCCACATACTGGCTTTGAAACCATTACCTTGGTCGAACAAGGCTATGTCGATCATTTCGATTCATTAGGCAATGGCGGACGCTATGCTGCTGGTGATGTGCAATGACTGTCCACAGGCAATGGCGTTGAACACTGTGAAATGTTCCCCCTACTGCATGAAGATAAAGCCAATCCTTTTGAACTTTTCCAAATTTGGTTTAATTCATCGGCTGAACAGAAAACCCATGATGCCGACTATAAAATGTTTTGGCGTGAAGAGATTCCTCACGTCTTTGAAACCGATAGTGAAGGAAAAAAATCGGATATTCGCGTGATTTCAGGGCAGTTCAAATCCACCGATGCCATTTCCCGACCGACACACTCATGGGCGGCTGCCGCAGAAAATAAGGTCAATATTTATTTAATCACCATGCAAGCAGGTGCAGAGTTGGTGATTCCCGCAACAACAAGTAGCTCAAACCGTTTTGCTTATTTTTATCAGGGCAATCCATTAGAAATAGAAGGTCAAACCATTCAGATGAAGCATTTGGTTGAACTCCAATCAGATGCCGACGTCCATCTCAAAGCAGGCGGATTAGAAGCACGGATTCTGTGGTTAGAAGGTGAACCGATTAATGAACCCGTGGCGATGCGCGGTCCATTTGTGCTCAATACCACTGAAGAACTCGATGCCGCTTTTAAACGCTATCGTGAAACCCATTTTGGCGATTGGCCTTGGCCGACACCAGCACCGGTCTTCAAACGTGATCAAGCTCGATTTGCCAGTTATGAGGGCGGTAAACGTGTAGAGCACCCAGAGCAGGAAAACTCACAAGCGTCTTAAAGTTCAATTAGTTGGATTGAGCAAATTCATAGGTATTACAGTTTTTATCTTGTCCAAGTGCGCGCTGAACATCTTGTTTAAAACGTGCTTGGGCAAAGGTATATTGCTTCGGCAAAAATAAGGTAATACGTGTCGTCTGTGGATCTAAACTTTCGACCAACATTTTATGCAAATACGCCCCATGTTCAGTCCGTGCCATCAATGTCCCCTGCTCCAAATGCTCTTCTAAACGATTATCGGTATAGACGTAGCGATTGTTCGCGGTAAACGCAACACAGTGATTATAGGCTTGTCGCAGATTTCGAAAGGCGGTCAAATATGGAATCTCAAGCTCCGTACTGATGCCATTATCAACCGATTCAGCGACAAGTGCAGCTTCAGTGGGAAGATTGGGTGTCGTGACGTATTGGCTTTGACATGCTAGGAGCAAACCACAACAAAGACACAGCGATAAACTGGTAAAAAATTTGAGCATACAGACCTATGTAAATTGTTCTTATTCATTTTGCAGCGATTGTAGCAAAACTGCGTTGCTGATTTAATACTCTATTATTCATTCCATGCTTTCATTGCAGACACCATGCAGCTGATTATTTTTACAGGCGTTCAAGCCTCTGGCAAATCAACCTTTTACATGTTGAATTTATATCATAGCCATTTACGTATTAATTTGGATATGTTGAAAACCCGACATCGGGAAAATATGATCTTTGAAGCTGGTTTGGCATCCAAAACCAAAATGGTGATTGATAATACCAACCCAGATCGGGAAGCTCGTGCTCGCTATATCCAACGTGCAATTGATGCAGGTTTTGAGGTGATTGCTTATTATTTTGAAACCGATTTGGACAGTACCTTAAAACGCAACAGTTTTCGTGAAGGCAAAGCCCATATTCCAGAAGTTGGCGTGCGTGCTACTTATCGCAAACTTCAAGTTCCATCACAGGATGAAGGCTTTGATCTAATTTTTAAAATTAAAATTATCAGTCACGGCGAGTTTTCAATTTTACCCATGCATGAATAACAACCATTAACCTGCTTTTTGGCTATCTTGCCATTTTTTAAAAGCCGATTGCATGGCCTGACGTTCATATGGTTTCACTAAACGACTTTCTAATGAAGCAAAATCACCTTTATAGGCAGCAGCAACCATCGATTTTGCCAGTTCTTGAATACTCACGCACCCACGGTGTTCATATTGTTGAACTTCTTCATGGGTGAGTTCAACATCCCAACATGACACTACAGAACTGAGATCAACCGCAATGCTCAAGTAATATTGATCAAAGTCTTGATAAAGTTCCCAAAAATGCGGCTCATAGGCGATAAGATTCATGGTGCAATGCTAGCTGATTGAATTTAATCACTATAAAGATTGTATTGAATAAAATATATTCAACTTTAGGTGATAGATATAAAGCCTGAGCTGAAAAGTTTAGGGGAAAATTTTGATAAGAGATTTGATGTGAATATTATGGAGAATAGAAATTTCTCAATTATTCATTACAAATAAATCACTTCAAATTCATCAAAGACAATCAAATGAAATTTACTTACCAGTTATGTTCTTTGAACTCAATATTTGGGCAATATTGTTGTATTATCTTTTCTACGTCATTATTAATTTGGTCTAAGGGCAAAATAATCCCTATACACATACCGAAGAAAACAATTAAATGAGTTTGCGTTTTCTCAATATTTGATACTAAACTCCATGAAAAAATTTGAGTGTAATACTCAGTACTTTCGATAAGATTTTTCTCTGTAATCTCAATTTCTTTATCCCCAATAAGAATTTTCGAATTTTCAGCCATTTGATCGATATATCGTATCTTAAACATATTTTGAAAAATAGAGTTTACTTTGGGCAACAATCCCAATAAAAGAGCGACCAACAAAATCAAGTAATTCAAAAGTGAAGAGTCATTTTTGAAGAAAATAAAAATAAAGAGACCGACTATTAATAGTATAAAAAATTTAAACACTAATCTGAGAAACTTAACTTCGAATTTGTCATATACAACAGGATTAATAAGCTCTTCGTTTAGCACCTGAAATACATAAAAATCTTCATTGGTTAATTTAATATTGAGTTTCATTTTATTTTTTATATCAAGATTTATTTGCTAAATATTATATCCATCTCGATTTAAGTTGTATATTTGAACATAAAAAAACCACCCTTTCGGGTGGCTCTTTCAATCTCGAACAGCGTCTTATTGAGCGCGGTTTTTGATTTTGCGGATGGTTTCCAACTGAGCAGCAGTTTCTGCAAGAGCAGCCAAAGCAGCAGCTGAGTCCAAGTCGCTCTTTTGATTTGCTAACAATTGTTCAGCTTGTTTACGAGCTTCAATAATTGCTGCTTCATCAAGGTTGTCAGCACGTACTGCAGTATCTGCAAGTACAGTAACAACGTGCGGTTGAACTTCTAGTACACCACCTGATACATAGATTAATTCTTCTGTACCATTTTCAAGCAGAACGCGGATTGCGCCCGGCTTGAGCAAAGTTACTAGTGGCGCATGGCCAGGCATAATACCCAACTCACCACCAGCACCTTTAGCAATTAGCATAGTTACAGTGCCAGAGTACAAAGACTCTTTAACACTTACAACGTCACATTGCATAGTTGACATGAGAATCTCCTAAATTAGGTAACTAATTAAAGTTTCTCAGCTTTAGCAATAACTTCGTCAATACCACCAACCATGTAGAACGCTTGTTCTGGAATGTGGTCGTATTCACCAGCTAGAAGACCTTTAAAGCCACGAATTGTTTCTTTAAGCGGTACAAGTTTACCAGGAGCACCAGTAAACACTTCAGCTACGTGGAACGGTTGAGAGAAGAAACGTTGGATCTTACGTGCACGGTATACAGTAAGTTTGTCTTCTTCTGCCAATTCGTCCATACCAAGAATTGCGATAATGTCTTTCAATTCTTTGTAACGTTGAAGAACGTTTTGAACTGAACGAGCGATTTCGTAATGCTCAGTACCCACTACAAGTGGATCTAACTGACGTGAAGTAGAGTCAAGTGGATCGATCGCTGGGTAAATACCAGAAGATGCGATGTCACGGCTCAATACAACAGTCGCGTCCAAGTGAGCGAAGGTAGTAGCAGGCGATGGATCTGTTAAGTCATCGGCAGGTACGTATACCGCTTGGATTGACGTAATAGAACCAGACTTAGTAGACGTAATACGTTCTTGAAGAACACCCATCTCTTCTGCAAGAGTCGGTTGGTAACCTACTGCAGATGGCATACGACCTAGAAGTGCTGATACTTCAGTACCCGCTAGTGTATAACGATAGATGTTGTCGACGAACAATAGAACGTCACGGCCTTTACCGTTTTCGTCTTTTTCGTCACGGAAGTACTCAGCCATAGTCAAACCAGTCAACGCTACGCGTAAACGGTTACCTGGTGGCTCATTCATCTGACCGTAGACCATTGCTACTTTGTCTAGAACGTTAGAGTCTTTCATTTCGTGATAGAAGTCGTTACCTTCACGAGTACGTTCACCAACACCAGCAAACACAGATAAACCTGAGTGAGCTTTCGCGATGTTGTTGATCAACTCCATCATGTTTACAGTTTTACCAACACCGGCACCACCGAACAGACCAACTTTACCACCTTTAGCGAACGGGCAAAGTAAGTCAATGACTTTAATACCAGTTTCTAAAAGGTCAGTAGAAGCCGCTTGTTCTGCATAAGAAGGCGCTTGACGGTGAATTGGTAAACGAGCTTCAGTACCAACAGGACCAGCTTCGTCGATAGGACGACCAAGAACGTCCATGATACGACCTAAACATGCAGTACCTACAGGTACAGAGATAGGCGCGCCAGTGTTAGTTACAGTAAGACCACGCTTAAGGCCTTCAGTAGAACCCATTGCAATAGTACGAACTACGCCATCACCAAGTTGCTGCTGAACTTCTAATGTAGTTTCAGTACCATCAACATGGAGAGCGTCATAGATCTTAGGAACGCTGTTACGTTCAAACTCGACGTCGATAACCGCGCCGATGATCTGAATGATACGACCGCTACTCATTGCTGTCTCCTCAATTCAAACTAATAATGTTAAACGGCAGCGGCACCACCAACGATCTCAGAGATTTCCTGAGTAATCGCGGCTTGACGCAGCTTGTTATAAATAAGTTGTAGGCTCTTGATCAATTCACCCGCGTTATCAGTTGCAGCTTTCATTGCAACCATACGAGCAGACTGTTCACATGCGATGTTTTCAATCACACCTTGATAAACCATAGACTCAATGTAACGAACCAATAAACCATTTAAAAGCTCTTCAGCTTCTGGTTCATAGATATAGTCCCAACCGTATTGACGGTTTAGACCTTCGCTTTCCTCAGCAGCTGCTAAAGGAACAAGCTGTTCGATTTTTTGGTTTTGAGTCATGGCGTTGACAAAGCCGTTTGACACTAGATAAATACGATCTAACTCGCCTTTATCAAACGCGTCTAACATCACCTGTACAGAACCAGTTAACTGTTCAAGACTCGGAGCATCACCTACGTTTGTAGTTGCACCAAGAACTTTACCGCCGTAGTTTTTAAAAAACGAAACCGCTTTTTGACCAATTAAAGCAAATTGAACTTCAATTGACTGCTCTTGTTGCTGTTGTACGTGTTTTACCACTTTTTTGAACAAGTTAATGTTCAAACCACCAGCAAGGCCACGATCTGAAGAAACAATGATATAGCCAACGCGCTTTACAGGACGTTCAACCATATAACGGTGTTTGTATTCAGGGTTCGCTTGTACCAAATGAGCAATTACACGGTGCATATTTTCGGCATACGGACGGCCTTGAGCCATGCGCTCTTGCGCACGACGCATCTTAGAAGCTGCTACCATCTGCATCGCGCGAGTAATTTTCTGCGTGCTTTTGATACTAGCTACTTTGGCGCGAATTTCTTTTAAATTTGCCATACGCTTAACCTAGTATTCGAAAGCCCTTTCGAGCTTCCGAAGGTTGATCCGTGAACCAAACCAAAACCAGATTCAACACAGTTGAATCTTAGTAAGTTTGAGTCGCTTTAAAGCTTTCAATACCTGCTTTGATTGCTGCTTCGATTTCTTTATCGTAAGCACCAGTCTCGTCAATTTTTTGCATTAACGCAGCATTTTCTGAACGGAAGTAAGAGATCAACGCAGCATCAAATGCAACGATTTTCTTCACTTCTACGTCAGCCATGTAGCCTTCGTTAGATGCATAAATTGAAACAGCTTGGTCAGCAATTGAGTATGGAGCATATTGTTTTTGCTTCATAAGCTCAGTTACACGTTGACCATGTTCAAGCTGTTTACGAGTTGCTTCGTCAAGGTCAGAAGCGAACTGAGCAAACGCAGCTAATTCACGGTATTGCGCAAGAGCGGTACGGATACCACCTGACAATTTTTTGATGATCTTAGTTTGAGCAGAACCACCAACACGTGATACAGAGATACCCGCGTTCACAGCAGGACGAATACCTGCGTTGAATAATGATGTTTCTAAGAAGATCTGACCGTCAGTAATCGAAATTACGTTAGTAGGTACGAATGCAGATACGTCACCGGCTTGAGTTTCAATAATCGGTAATGCAGTTAATGAACCAGTTTGGCCTTTAACTTCACCGTTAGTGAATTTCTCAACGTAGTCAGCAGATACACGTGAAGCACGTTCAAGTAAACGTGAGTGTAGATAGAATACGTCACCAGGATATGCTTCACGACCTGGTGGACGACGTAGAAGCAATGAAATTTGACGGTAAGCAACAGCTTGTTTAGACAAGTCATCATAAATGATAAGCGCGTCTTCACCGCGGTCACGGAAGTACTCACCCATTGTACAACCAGCATACGGAGCAAGATACTGCATCGCTGCAGGATCAGCTGCAGCAGCTGCTACAACAGTTGTGTACGCCATAGCGCCAGTTTCTTCTAGCTTGCGCACAACGTTAGCGATAGTCGATTGTTTTTGACCAATTGCTACGTATACACATTTAATGCCAGAGTTTTTCTGAGCGATGATCGCATCGATCGCCATAGCTGTTTTACCAGTTTGACGGTCACCGATGATCAACTCACGTTGACCACGACCAACAGGGATCATTGTATCTACTGATTTATAACCAGTTTGTACAGGTTGATCCACTGATTGACGCCAAATTACGCCTGGTGCTACTTTTTCAACAGCATCAGTAAGTTTTGCGTCAATAGGGCCTTTACCATCAATTGGGTTACCAAGAGCATCTACTACACGGCCTAAAAGTTCTGGACCAACCGGAACTTCTAATACACGACCTGTGCAACGAGCTTTTTGACCTTCTTGAAGGCTTAAGTAGTTACCTAAGACAACGGCACCCACTGAATCCTGTTCTAGGTTCAGTGCCATACCAAATAAGCCGCCGTCGAATTCGATCATTTCACCGTACATTGCATCAGCAAGGCCGTGAATGCGCACAATACCGTCGGAAACCATAACAATGGTCCCTTCGTTCTTAGCGGTCGCGCTGGTGTCCAGATCGCCGATACGCTGTTTAATGAGCGCACTGATCTCGGATGGATTCAGTTGTTGCATTGCGCTATACCTCAATCTTTTTAAAGTTCAGTCTTCGAGCTGTTAAGCAAGAAGACGAGTCCGCATTTTTTCAAGCTTGTTAAGCGCAGAATCATCTATCACTTGGTCGCCTGCACGAATAACTACACCCGCGATTAACGCTGGGTTAACTTCTACAGAAACATTTACGGCAGCTTCGAATTTTTTCTCTAATGCATGCGCAAGTAATTGTTCTTGTACAGAAGTCAATGGGAATGCAGATTCAATCACTACATCCACAGTATTGTTATTCTGTGATTTGAGCTGTTCGTATTCTTCTGAAATTTCAGGAAGAAGTGCCAGACGGTCATTATCGGCAAGCAATGTCAAAAAGTTTGACACTGCTGCAGTCTGGTCTTCACCTAAAACTTTTGCGAAAACACTTACCTGCTCAGCAGGAGTAAGCTCAGGGCGATTTAGATAAGCTGAAAATGCTTCGTCTTGCACCGCAGCACTGAGCAAATTCAATGCATTTGACCAAGCGTCAGTTGCATTTTGCTCAGAAGCGTAAGCAAATGCTGCTTTAGCGTATGGGCGTGCCAACGTCAAGAGTTCAGCCATAATCCGCCTCTCTTAAAGTTTAGCAGCCAGCTGAGTCAGCATGGCATTGTGAGCTTCTGCGTCAACTTGCTGGTTCAGAATTTTTTCTGCGCCAGTAACTGCAAGAGCAGCAACTTGTTGACGTAATTCTTCGCGAGCAGCATTGATTTCAGTATCAACAGCTTCTTTAGCTTGTTGACGAATACGCTCACCTTCAGCCGCAGCTTGAGTACGCGCTTCTTCTACCAATTGCGCACCACGACGGTTCGCTTGTTCGATCAATTGAGCCGCTTGTGCTTTAGCCGCGTCTAATTCAGCTTTCACTTGTGCTTGCGCATCCGCAAGGTCAGCTTTTGCTTTTTCAGCAGCGTTTAAGCCATCAGCGATTTTACGCTGACGCTCACTAATCGCATTGATTAGTGGTGGCCATACAAACTTCATGCAGAATGCGACAAAAATCGCAAATGCAATCGCTTGGCCAATCAATGTGAGGTTGATATTCATTGCTATTCCTCAATAGTTTAATTTAGGAATTAAGCTGATTAACCTACAAATGGATTAGCGAAGATGAAGAACAAGCCAATACCAACACCGATCATAGGCACAGCATCAAGAAGACCTGCGATTAAGAACATACGAGTTTGAAGTTGTGGAGCCAATTCTGGTTGACGAGCAACAGCTTCTAAGAAACGGCCGCCTAGAAGACCAAAACCAATCGCAGTACCTAAAGCACCAAAAGCGATCAAGATAGCAGATGCAATTGCAACTAGACCTAAAGTGAGTTCCATGATAATTCCTCAGAGGTTAGGTTTATACCAAATTAAGTTAAAAAATTGTGTGCCCAACCACCCTTTGACAGTTGAGCAATACCATTAATGCTTTTCGCTAGCCATACTCATATATACGATAGTCAACATCATGAAAATGAATGCTTGTAACGTAATAACAAGAATATGGAAGATCGCCCAAGGCACAGACAACGCCCACTGGATCCAGAACGGTAGTAATGCGATCAAGATGAAGATCAACTCACCCGCATACATGTTACCGAACAGTCGAAGAGCCAATGAGATTGGACGTGCAATAAAAGTTACTAATTCAAGAATAATGTTTACTGGAATAAGTAATGCTTTTAAAACTGGGTTACTTGGGTTAAATGGGTTAAGTGCAAATTCTGCACCGAATCCGACAAGACCTTTCTCACGGATACTATAGAAAATAGTTAACGCAAATACTGACAATGCCATACCCAAGGTAATGTTAGGATCAGTAGATGGAACGATTTTGAAGTAAACGTGGTGAGGATCCATACCAAACACGTTAGCACCGATCAATTGAGCTGTATAAGGAATCCAGTCAACAGGGATCAAGTCCATCAAGTTCATGAGGAAAATCCACACGAAGATGGTCAACGCTAACGGCGCGATTAAGCGCGATTTGCCATGGAAAGTGTCACGGACACTTGAGTCAACGAACTCGATAATCATTTCGATTGCAGACTGGAACTTGGTCGGAACACCAGAGTTTGCAGCTTTCGCTACAACCCAGAACAACAAACAGAAAACAATACCAAGGCCAATAGACCAACCCATTGAATCCAAGTGAATAGCAGTGAACCCCATCTCTTGAGCTTCTTTAGCAGTCTCAGCTAACTTCCAAGTACCATCTGGCATTTTGCCATAGGTCAAGTTAGTCAAGTGATGCTGAATGTACTCGGTCGAAGTAAGGGCATGTTCTTCAGCAGCCATAAATCACACCTGGTCAATGTCAAAACTAATAGAGAAAACGAATATCGCGTGCTGCCTGATATCTCGTTACTCTCCAAAAAACTTTTCAATTTTTTGTTGTGTTTATACTCGTTTTTTTAAGCGTGTTGCCCAAAAAGGAGCGACCCACGACATACTTTGTACGAGCATAAAACCACAAAACAATGCCACCGCTGACAACGGTTTGACATTGATCAAAATCAAAATGAATCCAACAATCACGATTGCAAACTTGCCCATTAAGCCACGATACATGTTTGACAGCACCTGTTTAGAGGCACGGGCACCAGCCGCACGAAACGACTGCCATGAAAAGTAGCTACTTGCTAGCCAACATACCAACGCACCCAAAGCTGCACTATATGCTGTGATTGTGTCTTTAAGGACCCAACCAATCAGGGCTGAAACAGGAATCATTACTGCTTGTAAGATGACTAAAGCTTTCGCTAATCGTCGATCAATCATGCGACTAGTTCGACTCATTTTTGTTCACTCACAGCAATTCTGCTTGACAAGTTTAACTGATGATTATTTTTAATCGCAGGCATTATAGAGTTACACCCCTTAACTTGCAATCTTTTCCCGACCTTAGTCGTGTTTTTTTAAATTGGCAAACTGCTTTCAAACTAATCAATAGTTGTTTATTTTTTACTTTACTTTCGTGCATTTAGTGTGCATTTCAGGGTTTCATCAGCCAACATCTTCCATGCTGTTACAAAATCCCCTGCCCCACTCATCGTTTCGTCCACCGGCTGAAAGACGATGCCACCGAGCTTTTGATACTGATTTTGGCTGGCATGTGCTTCTGCAAGTAAGCATATTTTTGGCTGCGCGCGATGGTCTTTCAGGTATTTGATTTGTGCCAATGTCGGTGCGACATGTGGATCATCGGTCAACGCACCGGTAAATTTCAAATTCAGTGAGCGCTCAAGATATTGATAGGCATCGTGGTAAGACCAGTAAGGCTGAGCACGGCTCGACACATCTGTTTTTTGGGCTGTGATCAAGAGTTTCTGCGCAAATGCACGCGCATTAGCCCAATATTTTTCACGATGTTCTGGAAACTGTTGTGAACGTAAAGCAGCAATAAAAAAGCCGATTCGAACCGCATTGTTTGGTTCAAGCCAGACATGTGTATCGATTGTGCCTTTTAATGCATTGCCACGAACATCCCGCAAAGGCAACGCACTGATAATGCCTGAGTCTAAAATAGCGATACTTTTGCCACTTTCATCCAACATTTTTGCTAAAGGTGCTTCGTGTGCATGGCCTAACCATAAAACCAAGTTGGCATCTTGCACGGTTTTACGGTGTGCAGGCGTCAAGCTCACATCATGTCCAGATTGATGGTCAAGCAGTAGTTTGGGCTGCTCTACGCCCTTAAGTACATCCTTCGCGATTAAATAAATCGGTTGTGTAGAAACAACGAGACCTTGCGCCCAGCTCATCACACTGAATAAAGCCAAACTACAAAAAAGAAATACACGGGACATGGGGAGAGAGCACCATAAAATGAATAGTGTTATAATATAACAAAATCGTAAAAAAACCTACGTCTGTTCGTAAGTCCTTACGCTTCATGTTAAGATTTAAAGTCTTTTTCTTTATACAGTTTCGTACTCGAGGTTGGCTATGAGCGCATGTTCACACGAACATCATAATGCTTTGCATGGTGTACACGATCATCATAATGTCGAACAGCGCCTTGCTGAAGCTGAGAGTCTCTGTAGTGCGACGGGTGCTCGACTTACGCCCTTGCGTAAAGAAGTATTGGAACTGATCTTAAATGCAACGGGGCCAATGGGCGCTTATGACCTTTTGGCTAAAATCAAAAGTGAGTCTGACCGACCTGCAGCGCCACCGACGGTATACCGTACGCTGGATTTTCTGCTTGAAAAAGGTTTGATTCACCGTCTAACATCGATTAATGCTTACATCCCGTGTTGTCATCCGCGCGAAGGACATCAAGCCGCATTCCTGATTTGCACCGATTGTAAAATAGTCAAAGAAGCATCTGCTCAAGGCTTGATGGCGCAACTCGATGAATTGTCTGCATCCGATGGCTTTACTGCACATCACAGTATTATTGAAATTTCAGGGATCTGTCAGCAGTGCCGCAGCAAACACTAAATATGAAGCCCATTGTGGCTTTAGAGCATGTTCATGTCCGAATCGATGAACGTGACATTTTAAAAAATGTAGATTTCGCCTTACACGAAAAAGAAATTGTCACCTTGATTGGTCCTAACGGTGCAGGCAAATCCACGCTCATCAAAGTGTTATTGGGTATTGTAAAACCTGTATCTGGTAAAGTGATCAGCATACAAAAATTAAAATTCTCATATGTGCCACAAAAATTTAATCCATCACACAGCTTACCGCTACGTGTGTGTGATTTATTGGCATTAGAAAAATGTGATGCCAGCATTAAGCAAGAAATTATTCGTGATACAGGCATTGCCAAGTTACAACAATCTAAAGTTCAGCAACTATCGGGCGGCGAACGTCAACGTGTATTGATTGCACGGGCTTTATTGCGTCAACCGAATGTATTGGTTCTGGATGAACCTATGCAAGGTCTAGATATCCAGTCTGAAGCGGAACTGTATGACTACGTGCGTAGCCTGCCTGAAAAATATGGCTGTGCAGTTTTGATGGTCTCTCATGATTTACAGTGGGTCATGCAAGGAACACATCGTGTAGTTTGCCTCAATAAGCATATTTGCTGTAGTGGCTTGCCTGAAAATGTGCAGCAACATCCTGAATATCAAGCGATCTTTGGGACAAACCGTGTGTTCTATCAACACCATCATGATCACTGTGCGCATGGCGATAGTGCAACGCCTTGCCAGCATGACTCTCGTCCTCATATTCACCCTGAACCGGAAGCATAATCCATGATGGAATGGCTACAACTCCTTTTGCCAGCATGGATCATGGGCACTTTGCTGGTGTTCCTGACTGCACCGCTTGGCTGTTTAATGTTATGGCGTCGCATGTCATTTTTTGCGGACACCATGGCACATGGCACCTTACTCGGTGTCGCCATTGCCGGTGCAATGAGTCTACCGCTTTGGACGGGCGTTACATTGATTGCGCTCTTATTGGTTGCAATCTTATGGGTGTTACACGATCCACGCTTGCCCAATGACGCCTTGCTCGCGCTTTGTTCGGCTACACTCCTGTGCTCAGGCTTACTCTTCATACAACATTTGCCAAGCTTAAGACCTGAATTACTCAGCTATTTATTTGGTGATTTACTCACCATTTCTTGGTCAGATTTGCCTGTCTTTGCAGTGGTGATCATTGTGGCACTGACCGTGCTGTATAAAAGTTGGCAATCTCAGATTCAGATTGCCATTGACCCCGATATTGCGGTCAGTGAAGGTGTCAGCGCTAAATGGCAACGTCTGATTTTTATGTTATTACTGGCATTATTTACTGTATTGGCTTTACGTGCTGTCGGCTCATTGCTGATGGGTGCATTGTTAGTGATTCCTGCATTAACCGCTCGTTTATTGGCAAATTCCCCGAAGCAAATGGTACTGTGGTCTTTCATCATTGCCCAAGTCGGTGTAACTGTAGGTTTATGGTCAAGTGCTGGTTTAAACACCTCTACAGGACTGACCATTGTATTAACTATGGCGCTGCTCTTTGCCCTGATTTTTATTATGCAAAAATTTAAGAAAGTCGCTTGAGTAGCAACGTTCATTGCTCAATTCGCCACATATCAAAATAAAAAAGCCATGCAACTGCATGGCTTTTTTTGCACGTCAAATACGATGCTCAGAATCATCTCACTGGATTTATTGATGCACCAAACTCAATAAACTCGCAGCACAAGCAAATAATACCGCAAAGGTTCGATTCAAATATTTTTGTTGTTTAGGTGATTTTAATAACCGCAGCACTTTTGCAGCGAGACCAGTATACCCCGCCATGACAATCAGATCGATGCTAATCATCGTTGCCGCCATAATGACATATTGAATCCATTGGGGTTTGGATAAATCTAAAAACTGCGGCAAAACCGCCAACAAAAATACAATCGCTTTAGGGTTGCTCATATTGACCAAAAAGCCATGTACAACTAATTTTAAACGTGATTTATTTGGTAAATTTTGTTGGATTTCAATTGACTGTGTTGGCGCTGTCCACTGTAAATAAGCCAAATACAATAAATAGCCCACACCAAACCATTTCACGATCAGAAATGCCCATGGTGTCGTCGCAAATAAGACTCCTGCCCCAGCTGCAACAATGGCAATCTGAACCAAAAGTGCCAATTGCAGGCCGATTGCATTCCAATACCCATGCTTAAACCCATAATTCAAACCACTCGACATAGACGCAATTGCACCTGCACCTGGGGAAACACTAATCACCCAACATGCCAACATATATGCAATCCAGATTTGATAGGACATCATTAGCTCAAGTTTGAAATGGGTCTGTATTATATGACATTTACTCTATTTTCATGACAATAATGCACGCTAAAAGGCCAAATGAAGGCTACACTCTCAGCGCTGCTTAAGGCACAATACACACAGCCACTCAGAAATTATAATTTTTAGGAGCCATGAATGTCTGCTCAATCTGTAATTTTGCCATTACCCTCAGATCATGCTCGTTTTATTGTTTTACGTTTAAAAGATTTAACGATTAGCGAATTAAAAGAACAACTTGAAGACTTACTTAATACTCGTGATCGTCTGATTACCCAACATCCAAATGCACAGATTAAAACGGCTGTGGCTTTTGGACCAGAACTTTGGGCACAACTTTACAGTCAATCCCCGGCAGGCTTTAAACAACTTGATCCAATTCAAGGTTCATTTAACATGCCTGTAGCCCCAGCAGATGTATTTATCCATATTGCAGCACAGCGTACAGATATTTGCTTTGCGCTGAGCCAAGCATTCTTTGATGGTATTCAAGATAAAGTTGACGTACTGGATGAACGTGTGTGCTTCCGCAATTTTGATGGCCGTGATTTAACCGGCTTTATTGACGGAACTGAAAATCCGCAATTTCCAGATGATCGTGCTGAAACAGCATTACTAGCTGAAGAAGCTGGCGTATTTGCCAATGGCTCTTTTATTTTTGCACAGCGTTATGCGCATAATTTGGATAAATGGAAAAAGCTGAAAGTCGATGCGCAAGAGCATGTAATTGGCCGTACTAAACTTGAGTCTATTGAGTTAGATGAAGATGAACAGCCTGAAAACTCACATGTATCACGTACAGTTGTAGAAGATGGTGAAGGTGAAGAAATGGCGATTTTGCGTCATTCACTCCCTTATGGTGATGGCCGTGGCGATCAAGGCTTGTTCTTTGTGGCATATACCAATGATTTAAGCATTATCGACAGCATGCTAGTACGTATGTTTGGCACCAGTGGTGACGGCATTCATGACCGCTTACTTCACTTTGTTACGCCAATGGACGGAGCGTATTACTTTGCACCGAGTGAAGAGTTATTAGAAGAAGTTTTAGAAGGTTAAATAAATAAAGCCGACGAGAGTCGGCTTTTTATTCTTAGAAAATCAAATTATTTTAAAATAAATTTTCTCTCCCTCAGAACACACTCTATAAAAAATTCCGGAAAAATTGTTTTTTGGATCTAAATCACTCATATAAGAATTACAATCCAATAAGTAAGTATTGTCTTTTTGTTTTTCCAAAATAATTTTTTGCGGTTGCTTAAATGAATATTCATCATAATATTCATTAAGGTAATAAATACTTTCTTTTGATTTAGATGATTCAACATCTTTAAAAGAATCACCTCCTCCTATTGGGTTCATCTTTCCATAGGATTGAAATATTTTATCGACATTAAAAATCAGATTTTCATTATTGTTTAACCGAGTTAACTTGGCCCATCCCATCTCAATATTTTCTATCATAAAAATTTTGTAAAAAATTTCGTAATTTTCACCATTTTTTTTGATAAAAAACTCATCGTTATTTGGTTTGTAAGCATTTAGAAAATAACTTTCATCTAGCACACTAGGCTTAAGAATTCTGCAATTCCGTTTGACATTGCATTGTTTAAACGCATAATAAAAATCAACTCTTTCATATATTTTCTCATTTTTATTACTAACTGCATTTAAATCAATATTTTGTTCGCGATCCGATGAATTACATCCTACTAACAAACTACAAGCTATTATTATATGATAAAAATTCATTGCATAATCTCAATATGCATAGCGCCCTCACCTTTTGCATCACCCGGAATAAATCCAGAAATTTTTCCTTCAGACTTAGCTTTAATACAGACATTTTTAAATTTTTGCCCTAAATTACTTAAGTTTGTATTCGAACCAAATCCATTACTATTTAATCCAATGTCTACTACATTCATCTTTTCATACTGAGTTTGAGATACACAATGCAGCGAAACTCTTAGTCCTTTACCTTGAAACTCAATAATTTTTTCAACCATTTTTTTTATGGTAGCATCTTTAGATAAGCCTTTTTTCTTACAATCATCACGTACTCTTTTTACTGCCTCACCAGGTGCACTGTAACTAATAGTTGTGTTGTACATTGCTCTTGCTTGTGATTCTGGAGTTCTTATAGTACTTGTGATCAGAATTTCTTTCATTCCCGCTTCCTTCGCAAGATACGCTAGTACATTTTTTGTTTTTTGACTAACAATATCTTTCCTCCACTGTTCAGCTACACCATTAAATCCAACATTAACTCCTTGTACTGCCAATGGTATTGAAGGTTTATCTATTTTTAAATCTATATCTTTCATTCCATTTCTGATTACATCATTAAAATGGACTATCTCCTTTTCAGATTCAAGTGTGATAACTTTTATATTCTGACCAACATTAGCTTTATGTATTTTTTTTCCTAATCCATGAGTACCACTTGAATGATTTCTTTTGTTACCTCTATATTCTATTAAATAATTACCACCACTAAATAGCTGATCAGTTTTTTTATCATATGTAAGAACACTGAACTCTGCTTCTTCATTATTGTCATTAACTGTAGTTTTTGGGTGTCCATCTTGACTTGTTGCTTGTGTTTGATCTCTTTTGGGAGTTTCATCTCGAGTTTGTTGCTCTTGGCTAGTATTTTTGGTTTTTGATGATTTTTTTTCAGCATTTATCAAATCTAAATCTTTACTTGCTTGTTCCAACACCTGAGAGTCAACATCTATGAATCTAATAGTTTTATTTTTATCGACTTTTATTGTTAATAAATTTTGACCATTTCTTAATTTATAATTTAAATCAAAACCTGGCATAGCATTTACAATTATCTTACCTTCATCATTAGTTTTTTTAGGGTATTCTTTACCTCTGTACCATTGTACTAAATTTAAATTTTTTATAGATTTTCCACTTTTTTTATGCCTAAAAATTATTTCAAATTTATGTAACTTAATTTGTATATCATATATTTTTTTATCATTTAATACAGTGAAAATTCCAACTTCTTGTTTGGAATCTCTTCCACTAACTAAAACTGCGATTTTTTCTCCACTTTCTGCCTGAATACCTTTTTCAACACCATCATTTTCAGTTGAGTGTTTTTTCTCTTTTCCCTTATATTTTAAAAAATAAGAAATTCTTGAAATCGGTTTTCCATCACTATCTAAAACTCTAAGATCAAATTTTACATCCAATTTATTAGAATTATTTTCTTGATTATTACTATTTTCAGTATTTCCTCTTCCGTCTTTATTATTTTGTGGTAGCTCCTGGTTATGTTTATCTGTTCGTGTTTTTATACCACCCATTCCATTATCTACTACAATTATGACATGATGGTTTTTTCCATCAGCAATCAACATTAATTCTTTATTATTTTCATCTTTCACAGATGAACCATCAACAGAAAATCTTGCTCCCCATCCACCCTTTACTAAAATAGATCTAATAAAGCCCTCTTCATCTATTAACAAATTACTCATTGTTGGAATATATTTTGTCTTCTTATAACTTACATTGACTCTTGATCCCATTAATTTTTTAGCAGATTGATCGATGAATTTAATAAAAAATCGTGAAGTTCCTTTATACCTTATCCAGCACATATCATCATTTTCAGTACCATTTATTTTCACTTCTTCTGTTAATTCGTTGACAAAATTTGGTGGATATTTATAATTTTTTGGGTCCTTATTATTCAAAAATTTTTGAGCTTTTGGGCTATAATATAATACCACTCCATTTGTGAAATCTTCTTCTTCCCTCATGTAAATAGGGTACACAGCATCTATAATATCTTGAGTATCCTTTGAAACCTTATTAGAATTCATTTCAGCTTTAACCTTTTTTACAGCAGCCGTTTGTTCAGTTAAAGCATCAAAATCATCATATAAATATTGTATAATGCTTGGATGACCTACCCACTCACCAAACCCTAATCGATTCATAATACAATGTGCAACTGCTTTTTTTGAAGTAATGCTACAAACACCTGCTTCTCCAGAGATTGTTGCAACAAATGCTATAAATTCATCTGAATACTTCATTATTTTCTCCGCATGGTTTTATTATTGTTTTTTTAATTAATAAACTTGAATAATCATCTGCCAACAATATTAAATTACCATTTTCTAAAAATTTACTTTTCTTTTTAAAATAATTATAATAATCAAATCTTTGATTTAACCCCAAGTATTCCTTATCATTTAAATCAGCAATAATTTTTTTCCTACCAGTGAAAATTATCCTTGCATATATTTTCTTCTTAACACTATCACTTTCTATCAAACAATGATTATTTTCATTAAAAGCAATAAATTCATTAGTAGAATCTTCACTAGTTTCTCCATAAAAAAAGTTTACTTGGCATGGAGATCCACACGAAACTCTAACCCTAAATATATCACTATTAATCTTTGTGATAATTGGAGACTTAACATCTTCTAGCAATAATTTATTGTCCCCATCAACTACTCTGTAAATATTGCAACTTGATTCATATTCGTCTGTGCATTTTGAAACTATTTCAAAATCAGGCCCTTTGGCGTATATTATATTGTTGATAGAAAAGAAATTTATCAAAAACAATCCAATTAAAATATATTTATTCAAGATAATACCTTCTATATTTCTAAATTAATTTCATCACAAAGATGCATTTCGTCATCACATCCGCAACCTTGAATTTCTTCATCTAAAGACTCTGCATCCATTGCTGCATTTTTTTGATATAGAGTTATATAAGCACCTGGTACTAATGCCAGTTCTACATTTTCAATAGCATCACTATAAATACGTGCACTACTTTGTTGCTCAAACTGGTACTCAGCTTCAATTTTTTTAGAATGGTTAATAAGTTTATATTTCATATTTTTTAATATATTAGTATCAAATATTTGACTTAAGTCAAATCTCATACTATACAGCCCACTTTCAGGCAGCTTAGGCAATTGTGCATTTACAGTCGCTCCCCCCACAAAACTATGCTGCCCCGCCTTACTCTCAAACTTGCCGCCTGTTGTTGTAAATATTCCACTGCCATTAATTTTCAGTTGCGAGCCCCCTGCGGTCAGTACGATTTCTTTAGGACTGGTAATTTCAATTTTATCTTCCGTTGAAATGAGCTTAATCACCTTTCGTGCAATTGCTTCAATAGCATCATCTTGGGCTTGTAATTCAACTTTCCCTTTTGCGGCATAAGCACTCAGGCCCTTTTGAGCCGCAAACAAACTGATTTTGTCTTGTGCATGACCAACAATATTCTTTTGAGCACTGAAATTAATCGAACCTTGTGCACTTTCTGCAATATCCTGTGAGGCTTGTAATACAATATCTTCCGGTGTAGTGAGTGCAATACCATTAGGTGATGCAAGCAACATCAACGCTTGGCGGAATAATTTGCCTTGTTCTTGTTTTGCCGCTGTATTGGATTTTTCTAAACCTTGCGCATAGCCTTCCATAAAGCCTTGTACTTTTTCTAATGCTTTTATGGGTGTCATCGCTGGTGGCAAACCAAAACCACCATTATTCAACAAATCATCGGGGTTAAATTTGATGTCCTCTATCAATTTACCCACATCTTTTAATGCTTTTAATGGATCTTCTTTTAGGTTGCTTTTCAGACTTGCGACTCTCCCCTGAATCATATCTTTACCATTTTCTTCAATATGATCTATGACAGACTTTAAGTTATCAAAGGCATCTTCGGCATCATTAAAAAATGCTTTAAATTCTTTTACAGTACTTTTGACATCATGTGCGATTGAGCCCATTTCTTTGACAAAACTTTTGCAGTTCTTTAACGCTACCAATGGGTCTCGACTTAGCTCCTCCTTGAACAAATTTAAAGTCGCTTTGACACCTTCAGTAGTACTTTTGATTTCTAAAGAGTTTATTAACTTCGGCAAACGGTTAATCACATTCAATGCATCGGTCTGTTGCTTTACGGCTAAACCGCTCAGCATATTCATGCTCTGATGCCCTTGATTTAAAAGAGACTGAGCTTCAGCAGCAGCAAGATGATCGGCAACTGCTTTATCCTGTGCATAGGTACTAATGAGTAAACCTTTACCTGCACGCATTGCCCCCCAAGCATCCGTTCGCAGCTCAAAACCCTCACCACGGCCATGGCTACTGTCTTGTTCTTTAGGATGGCTAAGATTACCTAAATTCAGCTGTGTCGCTGCATGACTACTCTGTAATTGGGTACTGATCTGACCCGTCGTATCATCAAAGCGTAGTTGGTTAAAGCCTGCTCCCGCAACTTCTTGCGAGCGGATACCACTGAGTTTTTTGGTTTTAGGAAGTTGACCTTTGAGGTCAAACATGGTCTGAGAGCGTTCAGCTTCATGTATTCGTCCTACAACAAAGGGACGATCCACATCTCCCTCAAAAAAGTCGATGACCACAATCTCACCAATACGAGGATGGAAACGTGCGCCATAACCTTCTCCCGCCCATGGGGTCAGTACATCAACCCATGCCGAGTCACTGTCATTATCATTACTCCCTGCTCCACCATCATGACTGTGGTCATCGCTGCGGGTGAACGTAAACCGAACTTTGATACGCCCCCAAGCATCGACATAAATACTTTCACCTTCTGGACCGACCACTTTGGCACGCTGTGGAAACGCAGGTGGCCGATGTAATAAAGGATCATATTCAGGAACCACGGAAATTTGCCGACGGACCACATATAGGTCATTGGCCTGCCGTTCATCCCCTAAAGATAGCCAACGGCTCGCGGCAAGTAACTTCTCTAATTGAACCAAAATATCTTTGGGTAAATTATTCTGGTTATAAAATGCTTTGCCCAATATGAGAAATTCACGATCTGTCGTTTGATGTTGATCAATTTCAGGATGATTTTCTAATTCAAACCAATATCCAACTTGTGCATCCCTTACGCTACTGCTGGCGGTAAAATATTTGGCTTGTAATTCCTGATATTGATTGAGTTGCCGATTCAACTGATCCAATTGCTGTGTATTTGAAGTGGTCGCCTGATCTGCACCTTTAAGGTCAGTTGTCCAAGCCGAACTTACGGTCCAAGCCTGCTCTAAACTTAAGGTTTCATTGTGCTGTTGCTCACTCTGTGCATGGGCGCTTAAGAGCGGATTACTTTGGTCTTGTGCCAAATGTTGAGCTTGCCAACGCTGCGTTTGAATCGTGGTCGATTGTAAAAAGCGTTCTGCCACAAAACTGGTGATTGTGTCCAAACGTTCCGTGGCATGACTACGATGAAAGCGAATCTTTTTCCGTTCCAAAGCACTATAAGCCTGATTCGTATCAATTAAACGCAGCTGCTGTGCTTGCATCGGTGCAGCCGAAAATGCGACAAATAACTCCGCTTCATCAATTAACCAATTGATCCCTTCACTGCGCCAAAGGCGGGTCAAAAATGCATAATCACTTTCATTCGCCTGCATGGTGAATGGACGCACATCATAGGTACGTGCCAGTCCCTCTAAGTTCAAGCTTAAACTGGCAGCAAACAGCGCACTTTTTTTCTGCCATTCACTAAAAATAATCTCGGTCATCTCCCCTACCGATTTATTCATAAAGACACGGCTGTTACGACGCTTATGCCAGAGTGCTGTGGCATCCTCAATCACCAGTTTATAAACGGTCAGTGCACCATCACTTTGACCTTGGCTAGCCCCAGTAATCACACCAGTCAGGCGACTGAGTTGTCCCAAATCTGTCACTTGATCGACAGCCACTCGGCCGCCTATAAACTGCTTTAAAGCAAGATGAGCATTGGTCGAGAGACAAATAATTTCCGCACGAAAGCCTTGATTGATACGGTGTTGACCTTCAATCCGTTGAATAAAAACTTCAGAATTTAGGTGTTCATTTGAGAAATGAATGTGTAGCGCACGTTTCTGTACGCTAAAGCCAAAGTTTTCCACCATGGCGTGAATATTTTTAAGCATTGTTATTATGTATTTAATTTTTTAATGACGGCATTTTAGGAAATGATTGTTTTTTCGTCTACCCCATTTTGCAAATAATTTGTTGAATTCTTCTTTTTGGCTTTTGCAACACTTTAGTATTCAAGTGAATAGGATCATCAATGCAGGATCAATTTTACGGATCTAACTTTTCGCAGTCGCTGAGATGCTGCTACACTCAAAATGCAACCTATTAAAAATTTTTAAGCTCCATGATCACAATTGAATCCAAACTGCCTGCACAAGGTGTGACTATTTTTAGCGTCATGAGCGCAATGGCGCAGCGTCTAAATGCACTGAATTTATCTCAAGGTTTTCCTGATTTTCCTGCACCTCCAGCGCTGTTAAATGCGCTAAGTGATGCGACGCAACAAGGTTTTAACCAATATTCACCCGGCGATGGACTGATACATTTGCGTGAACAATTGGTCCAACTGTTTGCCCATCGAGACCAATTAAATATTGACCCTCACACCGAAGTGACCATTACCCCGGGTGCAACCATTGGTATTTTTAGTGCCATTCAAGCCGTGGTTCATACGGATGATGAAGTGATTATTTTTGATCCGAGCTATGACAGTTATGCGCCCAGTGTAAAATTGGTTGGGGCTCAACCCATTCATATTACCTTAGAGACGCCACATTTTACTGTGGATTGGAATCGTGTTGCCGCTGCAATTAACCATAAAACCCGGATGATTATTGTCAATACACCGCACAATCCAACAGGTGCTATTTGGGATCGTGAGGACTGGCTCAACTTGATCGAACTGATTCGAGATAAAAATATTATTGTGCTGTCGGATGAGGTTTATGAGCATTTAATTTTTGATGGTCGTCAGCATCTATCTGCTTTGTCATTTCCTGAGCTGCGTGAACGCAGTTTTGTCGTGGGCTCATTTGGTAAAACCTTTCACGTCACAGGTTGGAAAACCGGTTATTGCATTGCAGCGCCAGCCTTGATGCAAGTGTTTCGCCAAATCTATCAATTTGCAAATTTCTGCGGTGTCACGCCCGTACAAATGGCATTGGCTAACTTTATGGCAGAACATCCTGAGCACATTGCTGAATTGGCCGATTTTTACCAAGCCAAGCGTGACCGTTTCAATGCGGGCTTAAGCCACTCGAGATTTGAGTTGATTCCATCGGCAGGTACCTATTTCCAAAACCTTGATTACAGTGCCATACGCCCAAATTTAAGCGATGTGGAAATGTGTCAGTTGTTGGCAGAACAACATAAAATCGTGGCGATTCCTGTCTCGGTATTCTATGAAAAACCGCCGGAAAATTTACGATTATTACGTTTCTGTTTTGCCAAACAAGATGCCACCTTAGATCGAGCTGCAGAGATTCTCTCCGCGGTTTAAAGCCGTATCTGCCCAAACGTTTTTTTAAAACAGACATGTAGAAATAATGAAGCCTTGGTTACTCAAAAACTAAGGCTTTTTTGAATGCCAACATGATAGTGTTATCAGTAACTTAAAATCATAAAAAGCCGCGTCTAGGACCTGAGCATGTCAAAACAACAGTCCCTCGTTACTCAGCAAAATTTATGGAAAACGTTTTTAGTTTTTCTGGTGCCTTTGATCGCCACCAATATTTTGCAGAATTTATCTGGGACCATTAACACCGTTTTTGTCGGTCAGATGCTTGGGGTGCATGCCATTGCAGCCGTTGCGGTATTTTTCCCGATCTTGTTCTGTTTAATGGCTTTTGTGATTGGACTCTCGGCAGGTGCAACCGTGTTGGTGGGGCAAGCTTGGGGCGCGCAGAATCTTGAAAAAGTTCGTACTGTGGTGGGTTCCACCCTTTTTATGACCTTGATTGGTGGCAGCATCATTGCCTTTTTAGGGGTGATATTTGCCAAGCCCATTTTATTGGCCTTAGGCACAGCCCCTGACGTGATGCATTTATCTTTGCCTTATGTGCAATGGATGCTTGCCGGTAGTCCACTGCTCTTTATTTATATTATTTACACCTCGATTTTGCGTGGGGTCGGTGACAGTACAACACCGCTCATAGCGTCAGGAATGACCATTGGTTCAGGACTGATCATTACACCGGTGCTAATCGCAGGAAAATTTGGATTTCCAACATTAGGTATTATTGCCCCTGCCATTGCCAGTCATATCGGCTTTTTAATTGCCTTGGTATTTTTATATTTCTACTTAAAAAAGAAAGATCATCCGCTCAAACTTGACTTCGAGTTGCTTCGTCATATTCGCCATCAACATGATCTCAGCAAAATTATCTTAAAACTAGGCATTCCTACGGGTATACAGATGGTCACGACCTCTGTGGCTGGTCTCGTGATTGTCGGTTTAGTTAACCGCCATGGTGCTGATGCCACTGCTGCATATGGCGCGGTCAATCAGGTTTTGAACTATATCCAATTCCCGGCCTTGTCCATCGCGATTGCAGCTTCTATTTTTGCCGCGCAAGCCATCGGTTCGGGTCAATCTGAACTAATTAATCGCGTGAAACGTACGGCCATCGGGATGAATTTCATTATTACTGGCATCTTGGTGGCATTGGGCTATTTGTTCTCTAAATATTTAATGGCGCTATTTATTACAGACCCTCAAGTTGTGGTTCTCGGTCAAGAATTGCTGTTCATTGTGCTTTGGTCGATTTTATTTTTTGGTGCCAGTGCTATTTTTGCTTCCATTATGCGGGCTAGCGGAACGGTGACCGTGCCGATGATTATTAATATTATGGCGATTATTTGCATTGAAATGCCGTGTGCCTACCTATTCAGTGAATGGTGGGGCTTAAAAGGCATTTGGTATGCCTATGCTTTGGCTTTTGTCAGCTTATGTATTTTACAAGGGCTGTATTACCAACTGGTATGGAGACAAAAAGCCATCAAAGTATTGCTATAAAGTTTGCTAATAGCGTTCAATGCCAATACACGCTTTAAGTTTACATATGGAAAATCTTGTACAGATCCATGCATAAAGTTTGCCGTTAAACTGCTGTTTATTTTTCAACATTTGGTTTTATATCCTGTTGATTTATCTACACCTAGAACCAATTAAAATTAAAAATTGCATATTTTCAAACAATTACGGTTTGGCATAGATTTTGTTCTTATCCCTTTTATCTTTTAAGAATAATTGGGATGAGAAATTTTTTATGTCTAAACGTCAAATAAAGCTTGGGGCTTTTATTCCAACCACCTCACAGCATGTCGCGGGTTGGCGCCACCCAGAATCTCGCCCACAAGATCATCTCAATATTGATTATGCAATTGAACTGGCAAAAACCGCAGAACGTGGTCTATTCGATGCCTACTTTCTTGCCGATGGTCTATCTGTCCGTTGGAGTTCTGCTGTCGAAGGTGAGAAAGGTTTGGGCGATAAAGGCGTCGGCTTTGAACCCGTCACATTGTTTGCAGCCCTGTCTGCTGTGACGCAAAATATTGGCTTTATTGCCACAGCGTCCACGACTTATGAAGACCCCTACATTTTGGCGCGAAAATTCGCTTCTTTAGATCATATTTCTAAAGGTCGTGCTGCGTGGAATGTAGTAACGACAGCCTCTGCCGATGCCGCAAAAAACTTTAACATTCAGCAGCACCCTGAACCCAAAGAGCGTTACGAACGTGCCGATGAATTTATTGAGGTGACTCAAAAACTTTGGGACTCATGGGAGGATGATACCTTCCATTACAACAAAGAAACTGGGCAATTTTTTGATGCCCGAAAACAACATCAGCCCAATCATCAGGGCCAATACTATCAGGTACTGGGTGCTCTCAACGTCTCTCGCCCACCGCAAGGCTATCCGGTGATTGTTCAAGCTGGGCAATCTGAAGATGGTCGTGAACTAGCCGGTAAATATGCCGAAGTGATTTTTACAGCACAGCAGAACTTAGCAGATGCGCAAGCCTTTTATCGTGATGTCAAAAACCGCTTAGTGAAATATGGCCGCCATGCAGATGACCTGAAAATTATGCCGGGGGTTTCGATTTTTGTTGCCAAGACAGCACAAGAAGCCCAAGAAAAATATGACTTTTTAAATAGTTTAATTCACCCAGAAGTGGGTTTAAGTTTATTGTCTGCTTTGGCAGGTGGCATTAATCTGGCCAAATTTGATCTAGATGCCCCTTTCCCGAAAATAGAAGATGCAGACATTAATTTCTCCAGTCGTCAGCAGATGATGATTGATATTGCCCGGAAGCACAATTTTAGTATTCGTCAGCTCTATCAATATATCGCTTCAGCCCGTGGACATTGGACCTTGATCGGCACGCCTGAACAAGTCGTAGACCAACTGCAGGAATGGTTTGAGAATGACGCTGCCGATGGTTTTAATGTCCTACCGCCAACAACACCTGCGGGGTTAAATGACTTTGTCGATCTCATCGTTCCTGAACTGCAACGTCGTGGTCTATTCCGAACGGCTTATGAAGGCAAGACCTTACGAGAAAACTTAGGTTTAAAACGACCTGAAAACCAATATGTTTTAGAAAAAAGACATACCTCCCAAGCCTCATAAACCAACGTTTGATAAAACTGAAAAACAAATGCCTCAACAGGGGCATTTTTATGGACTGATATTGATCCAACTTAAGCGATGATCATACTGACCTATATTTGATAAGCCTAAAAAAAGCCCTGAATTCAGGGCTTTGAAAAGTTTAGGTGATGGTCAATTCAGACTTACCATGCAAATTTATAATCGGCAAATCGGTGAGATAAAGGTTCAAGCAACTGATCTTTTACTGGATCACTAAAGTCAGTCAAAATGTCATTTTTAATATTGGTCAGACGGACATCTTCGCGTTTACGCGGATGGGCTAAATGAATATCTACAATACGTTTAATTCGTCCCGGATGCGGCTGCATGACCACCACTCGATCGCCCAAAAATACCGCTTCTTCGACATCATGGGTGACAATAATCATGGTGATTTTTTCACTTTGCCAGATTCGCTGTAATTCATCCTGTAAATTTTGCCGCGTCAATGCATCGAGTGCGCCAAAGGGTTCATCGAGTAATAAAATCTGTGGTCGATTCACCAAACTACGGGCAATCGCCACACGTTGATTCATCCCACCAGACAACTGCGAAGGATAAGCATCTTTAAATTGGGTTAATTTGACCAACTCTAAATGTTCATCAATCAATACATCTTCTTCTGCACGGCTAAACTGACTTTTATGCAATGCAATCCGTACATTTTCTCTTACCGTCAACCATGGAAACAGGCGATGATCTTGAAACACGATACCACGTTCCAAACTCGTGCCCTGTATAGGCTGACCATCAACCAAAATCTGGCCCTGAAACTGACGCTCTAGACCAACCAACAACCGTAATAATGTGGATTTTCCGCAGCCACTACTTCCCACAATACTAATGAACTCACCCGGCTGAATATTCAGGTTAATGTCCTCAAGTACGGTTAGGTCTTCTTGCTTTTGTGTGGGATAATGTTTCGTTAGCTGCTGAATAGAAACCGAACCAGCTTGTTCTACGCTCATATCATTATTCTCTATTTGTGCTGACAAACTTTGCTGGACTAAACCTTAGAGTTTAGCCAGTGATACTTCCGTCGATTTAATTAACACCACCACCTCTGAACCTACTTTTAAGTCTAAATCCTTCACCGAACGCGTCGTGATCACGGACGTAAAAAAGCCTGCTTTGGTTTCCACATCAACTTCTGAAACCACTGGACCTTCTACGATTTCATTAATCACGCCTTTGAATTGGTTTCGCACATTTACTGAAGTAATCGCCATTTTAATTATGCCTTTTGTTATTAAGAGAGCTTTACTATAAAACAGTTCAATCACTTGCTATATCTTGATTTATCCTTTAGTTATCCCGATTTTATTTATCTTAAAATCAGATAAATAATCCATACATGAATTTATCGATGAAACTGATATTTAAATATCGAATTATTATTTATCTTTTATTTTTAAATCTTTCATCATGATCTGCATTTTCAACAACTATAAGAAACGATATGTCTATTTTGACCCACCCTGCAGTGCCCTCTGCACTGAAACATAAACGGGCAACAGCGACGGTCTTTGCAGACCCGTTATCGCAAGCGTTGTTGTCACGAATTGAACAAATTGCGCCAAGTGAGGCCAATGCACTCATCATTGGTGATACGGGCACAGGTAAAGAGTTGGTTGCACGCCAAATTCATCAATTGAGCCATCGTGCCAAAGGTCCTTTTATCGCGGTCAACTGTGGTGCCTTTACCGAATCCTTGGTCGAAAGCGAATTATTTGGACATGAAAAAGGAGCGTTTACAGGGGCAATTAATAGCCGTGTCGGTTGGTTTGAAGCAGCCCATAATGGCACCTTATTTTTAGATGAAATTGGTGATCTGTCCTTACAAATGCAAGTCAAATTACTCCGTGTTTTACAAGAAAGAGAGATCGTTCGAGTCGGCTCCCTCAAATCCATTCCGATTAATGTTCGGATCATTGCCGCAACCAATGTCGATTTGGAGCATGCCGTACAGGACGGGCGTTTCAGGGAAGATTTATTCTACCGCTTACATGTGGCGTTGCTACGTATTCCACGTCTCGCAGAGCGTCGTGGTGACATTTTGCCTTTGGTTAAACACTTCATTCAGGTCTATCAAACCAATCCACATGACACACCATTACGCCTCAGCCAACTGGCTCTCAAAAAACTCAGTTTACATAGCTGGCCGGGCAATATTCGCGAATTAGAAAATACCATTCAACATGCGATTTTAGTCAGTGAAAAAGGCGTAATTGAACCGGAAGATATTAGTTTTTCGAGTATTCAAAGTACATCGTCGTTTTCACGTGCAGAACCGTTTAACTTACAAAATGCCACCTCGGCTGTAGCCAATATCAAGGATATTCAAGATGCTGGACAGTTACTTGAGCAGACCTTTTTACAAATTTTTCAAGCCGCAAATCAACTTAAGCATGACAATATTAATGAGCTGATTGAAGAAAAATTTATCCGAAGTGCGTATCAGCACTGTCAATACAATCAAGTGCATACGGCTCGTTTGCTTGGAGTGACACGCAACGTCATTCGCACTCGCCTAATTAAATATGGCTTATTATAAATAAGTCATATTTTTATTTTCTCCACATTAAAATAATAATCCATACAAAACTGATAAATAAATAGTCATCTACATTATTCTTTATTCATTGCATTATTTAAAATATAAAAAATCAGTAATAAAAAACCTCGGTATATCCCGAGGTTTTTTATTTATTTTTCTATTGCATTTAGATTATTCCACAGGGTTACGTTTCCATGCTGTAAAGTATTTTTCTAGTCCAATCAAGAAGTAGTTGAAGGATAAACCCACGAGGGTAATGACTAATATGCCTACAAACATTTGTGGAATTTCAAAGCTAAATTGCGAATAAATAATCAGATATCCCAGACCTGCTTTGGCACCAAACATTTCTACTGCCACTAAGGCCAAAATCGAAATCGCCCCTGCCAGACGGATACCGACAAAAATCGTGGGTACGGATGCAGGCAGAATCACTTTTCGGAACAATTGATAGGGTTTTAGGCCCATGGTTCGTGCCGATTTAATCAGTAAAGGATCGACTGTTTGTACGCCTGTAATGGTGTTCAATAAAATCGGCCATGTGCATGCATACACTAACAGACTGATTTTTGAGGTTTCACCAATGCCTAAAAATAAGATGAACAGCGGCATTAATGCTAGTGCTGTGGTATTTCGAAACAGTTCTAACAATGGATTTAAGGTTTCAGCCACGAGCTTGTACCAACCGATGATGAGACCCAAAGGAATAGCGATCGCTAGGGCCAAAATGAAACCAATAATTGAACGCTTTATACTGGCCAAGAAATGGATGCCTAATTGACCGCTTTGATATAGCTGCCATGTGGTTTCCAATACTACAGATAACGGCGGTAAAAAAGCCGGATTGACCACACCACTCCGCGGCAGAATCTCCCACAGCAAGAAAAAAGCTATAGCCAAATCCTAAAAACTATAGAACAATAGAGATATGGGATATTCAAAAGATTTTAAAGACAAAGTCATAGAAATTATGATTCGAGATGAAATGTCTGTGCGAAAAGCAGCACAGCATTTT
>NZ_VPBP01000025.1:0-46301 GCF_013418685.1 Acinetobacter sp. YH12129 | reverse complement strand
GTTAAAATGCTGTGCTGCTTTTCGCACAGACATTTCATCTCGAATCATAATTTCTATGACTTTGTCTTTAAAATCTTTTGAATATCCCATATCTCTATTGTTCTATAGTTTTTAGGATTTGGCTATAAAAGATAAAACGTCAGCTGGGAATAGTGTATCGGTTAAATTTCTAGATTCGTATTTATATTATAAAAATGGCACGCCACCGGAGCAGTTTGATGTCTGCCCAATTTTACTAACGCAGCCTGAACAAGACCGCTGGACGCCTTTGGCTTTAAGTCAGCCATTTTTAGCACGGATTAAGCAAGTTCCAGTCGATGTCGTCATGTTGAAAAACGCAGGACATTATCCTTTGGAACAGCTGGGACTCGATCAAATGGTCAATACAATCGATGCGTTTTATCAAAAAGTCACGCAATAATCTGTTGAAAGTGTGATGCGTAATTCATACCAACATAGATATAAAAAAACCGCCAGAAGGCAGTTTTTTTATTGGGACTTTATCGTGGAAATATTTAAGCAAAATGACCATGTTGAAAATAATAAAATGCCTGACGTATTTCATCTTCAGTATTCATGACGAATGGTCCATGTGCCGCAATAGGTTCATTTAAAGCTTCGCCACTTAAAATAAGCAGTTTGGTTGCTTCAAAAGATTTAAGTTTCAAAGACGATACTTGGTCACTGACATATAAAGTCTGTTTCGCATCAAAGCGTTGACCTTCAATTTCGATCGCGCCACTTAATACAAAAATCATGTTATTCCACTGTGGGTTGAATGAAAATTCCTGTTCAGCATTTGCATTCAAGCGCACATCCAACACATTCATCGGGCTAAAGGTTTCAGCGGCGCCCATTGTGTCTTCAAATTGGCCAGCAATGACGCGTACCACGCCTGCATTTTGTGCAAGTTTAACTTCAGCAATATTGGCTGTAGTCAGTTCTTGATAGCGAGGTTCAGTCATTTTGGCATGACGAGGTAAATTGACCCAAAGTTGTACCATGTCTAAATTTCCGCCTGTTTTGGCAAAATCTTTAGAATGGTGTTCTTCATGCATAATGCCTCGACCTGCGGTCATCCATTGCACTTCGTCTTTGGCAATGCTGCCGTGATTTCCTTTAGAGTCAAAATGCTCCAATTCTCCTTCATAAACAATGGTTACTGTTTCAAAGCCACGGTGTGGATGTGACCCAACACCACGTTGATGATGACTTGGAGAGAAATGATATTGGCCGGTATAGCCCATAACGAGGAATGGACTGGTTTGATTGCCCATTTCTTGCATAGGCAGCATAGAGTTTGTTGGAAAGCCATCGCCCACCCAAGTGCTACGATCACTATGATAAACACGTTTGATTGGATTCATAATTCAGTCCTCAATTTATTGCTTCTGAGATCTATTATTGAGGTATAGTGAGGGAATGACAGGGCGAAAAACTCAACAGATTATTCTAAAAATGAAACAATCATGCAAAATTTAAATGACTATTACTATTTCGTGCAAGTGGTGAAATACCAAGGTTATACCAAAGCCAGTGAAGCATTGGGTATTACAAAATCTAAGCTATCACGCCGTATCACAGAATTAGAGACCCGTTTGGGTGTGCGTCTGATTCAGCGTAATACGCGAAAATTTACAGTAACTGAAATAGGACAACAGTTCTATTTGCATTGCTTAAAAATTTTAGAGGAAGTCAGCGAAACGGAAAACTTTGTGCTCAGTACGTTGAATGACCAACTCTGTGGCCAGATTAAAATCTCTTGTCCTGTGGCTTTGGTGGAAATGCCTGTTGCAAAAATGGTCACTGATTTTATGCAGCAATATCCTGAGGTCAGTGTGCATCTGATGGCGACCAATCATCGGGTTGATGTGATTGAGGAAGGCGTAGATTTAGCCATTCGTGTGCGTAATATGCCTTTAATGGATAGTGATTTGATCGTTCGAGATTTAGATGCTTGGGATCATGTTTTGGTGGCATCGCCACAACTTTTCTTCGAGCGTGAAATTCCACAGCAATTGGCTGAGATTCAAAATTTTCCGTGTATTGGTTTTGATCGGCCTAAACATTTTTGGGATTTCCGACATCGTGAAAAAAGTGAAACTCAACAAATTGAATTTCATCCACGCTTAAGAACTGACAGTTTTAGTGCCATGATTTCTGCTGCAATTTCTGGCGTGGGAATCGCTTCTTTGCCCAAAGTGTTTGTACGTGATGCTTTAAAAAGTGGTGAGTTAATAGAGCTATTTCCTGAATGGCAATTGCCGCAAGGGGTCATCCATGTTGCCTACGCGACACGACAAGGCATGCTGCCGGGTGTGCGTGCGATGTTAGATCATTTGATTTCAGGTTTTAAGGCCTTAGATATAGATCATCCGTAATTTGAGCAGTGTTCTTATTGTTTTCAGATTTTAATTATTTGGGGTTATTGCTCAAACACGGATTTTACAGGGTTATTTATTTTTTATTGTTGGCATGAAGTTCAACATTAGTATGGTCGTCCTCCTGCTAAGCTAATTCGCTTTAATAAGCGGCGTTGGTCTGAAGGGAAAGGGCGGCGTGAGTGTAATGTCGCTTGGTTATCCCAAAATACAATGTCACCTTCTTCCCATTGATGTTCATATCGAAACTCAGGTTTCAATAAATGTTCACGTAAAGATGCAATCAATTCACTGCCTGACTGATCATCGTAGTGAACCAATTCCACTTCAGATCGTTCATTTAACCACAGCCCTTTACGGCCACTTTCTGGATGGGTACGTACAAGCGGATGTGGATAAGCATGTCCAACAATCGGTTGGTCTTTGAAACGATATAGCGGTGTAGCGCCATATCCCGTTGTGCCTTTATTATTTTTGGCACGGACAAATGGGTTATAGGTAATGAGTTGAAGTTGGTCTAAATGTTTTTGTGTCGCTTCATCTAAAGCTTCATAGGCTTTAATGGTGTTATACCATGAGGTTTGTCCACCGTCTTGCGGTAGTTCAATGGCATAGAGTAATGAGCCAAAAGATGGCAGCGGAGTCCACTGATGATCTGCATGCGCAGCCAATTCACCATGTCCAGTATAGTCACCTTTGCCGACTGCATTTGAAACGGGTACCACGTCTGGTGGTGTACCGGTATCATCTTGTGACGCCAGCACAGGAATATCTGCACCAGGACTGAAAATTGAACCGAAGTAGCTTGCAAACGCGAGATACTGTAAATCATCTAGACTTTGATGTTTAAAAATTAAAATCAAGTGTTCTGCCAGCGCTTGTTTTAAACGGTAGATGGTTTCCCCAGACTGTGCTTTACGCGCATCTAAACCATAAACCACAGCCCCCAAAGCTTGGTCATGTTGCGCTTCAATACGAATTTCATTGCCATCTTGAAATTGTTCTGCTTGATGCCAACGTGGAGCATCATGGATGGCTTGCGAAAGTTGAGTTAATGCGGTCATTTCATAAGTTCTCAAATTGTTCTTTATTGAGACTTAATCTATGAAAGAAAGTGCAGGTTGGAAAATTAAAAAATAAGCTAAGTTTATGAAAAAACGTATTATTAATACTAATATGTTGAAAATTCAGCTTTTATTGAATCGTGTAGAAAATAGCTAAAAAACTGCTGTTGTAGTGTTGATAAAACAGCAGTTTGGGGCGGAATTAAGATTTCAATACGTCTTTAATGCGCACAAAACGCTTGGTTAAAGTATTCGAATAATTCAGGTGTTTGGCTCCATAAGCCGATGGATAAGGCCAACAAGGCCAGAATACTGATGGCAATACTAAGTCGAAACCATAATGTTGAATTAGTCATGAATGACACTTTCCTCATTAACCATGAAATGTACCAATACCCCAAAAATACTCAGGACAATCGAAAAAATCCAAATGGCATTATAGTTACCGGTCATATCGTGGTTCACACCACCCAACCAGCCACCAAAAAAAGAACCGACTTGGTGTGTAAAGAATACGATGCCACTCAGCATACTGAGATATTTAACGCCAAACATATTGGCTACAATACCGTTGGTGAGCGGTACGGTAGAAAGCCATAGTAAACCCATAATGACGCCAAACGCATAGATTGTCCATGTACTTAAAGGCAGCAAAAGAAAGGCAATAATGGCAATGCCACGTAAACCATAAAGTCCCATTAACAGCTTTGGTTTGGAATATTTGCCACCGAGCCAACCAGCTGTGTAGGTGCCGACAATATTAAACAGTCCAACGAGCGCTAGGAAAATAGTGCCCGTAGTGGCATTAAAGCCATGATCGATTAAATATCCCGGAAGATGGATGCCAATAAACACCACTTGGAAGCCACAGACAAAGAAACCGAGTGCTAGAAACCAAAAGGGTTTATGCTCCCAAGCCAATTGCAAAATTTGTTTAAAAGTCAGAGAGGCTTCATGCGTATTAGTTGCATTTGGTGCAACATACATTGGTGCTTTTAGCATCCAAGCTAAAGGAATAATAAGCGCAATTAAAATGGCGCTGACCACCAAAGCCGAAGACCAACCAAATTTTTGCAGTAGCAGTAATGTAGAGGGCAGCATAATGAACTGACCAAAAGAACCTGCGGCACTGGCAATACCCATGGCTAAACTACGTTTGTCTGGATGCGCTGCACGTCCTACGGCCGAGAGTAATACTGGAAATGAAGTGGCCGAGAGAGCCAAACCTAGGATTAAACCTGCGCTTAAATTAAGCAGTAAACCGGTAGAGCTGATGGCCATGAGTAATAGTCCTAAGGCATATAGTACGCCACCGACTGCCACCACCAGTTTACTACCGTATTTATCAGCAATCGCACCTGTTACCGGCTGAACCGCACCCCAGATCAGGTTTTGCATGGCAATCGCCAGACTGAATACATTATGACCCCAACCATATTCATGGCTCATCGGCACCAGATATAAACCAAATGCATGACGGACACCCAAAGACAAAGCCAGAATCACTGCTGAACCAATGAGCATATAAATAAGTGGCTTGGAAAACTGGGTATTGGTCATAAGAACTTTGTGCTGAGATCGTCGAGCCTATGTTAGTCGATTCAACTTGTTGCCGCGATAGAATAATAATTACTTAAAAGATAAATTTTTTTTATGGATTTAATGTCTATGGAGATAGTTAAGTCATGAATAGAATTTAGGTGCTGAATAAAGGTTTTAGCTATTCCATGAGCAAGAAACTAAAAAGCAGAGCTAAGCTCTGCTTTTAAATTGGATCGGTTAGAAACGCATACCAATACCTGCATAAGCCAGAATTGGATTTACCTCAATATCTGCTTTAGAGGTAATTAAAGTTCCATGTTCGGCATTGGACACAGTAATCGTTGTTTCATTTTTTAAATGAGCATAACTTACTGAACCTACTGCGAACCATGTATCATTAAAGTCGTAAGTAAAGCCAGCTGTAGCAACGGGAGCAAAGACATCAGTAGCCTCAAGTTTAACTTTAGGTGTACTACCATTACTTTTCAGATTATCAGGAACTGATGTGCCATAAGGGAGTTCACCAATTTCCAGAGCTTTACCTGCTTGACCATCTTTAATATTTGCAATCATATGACCCGCTTTGATCAAGTCCTGCTCAACATTCTTATTCATTTCCAATTCGTTGAAATAAGCATACATCACACCCAGCCCTACATAAGGACGGAACTTATTTACACCTGTTTTACCAAAGTGATATTGGAATTCAAAAGCTGGTGTCCAAGCACGAGCAGAAGCAGCCTTATCCTGTGCACCTAAATCTGTAACTAAAATATCTTTTTTCAAGTCGATACTCTGTAAATCAATTGATCCGGGAATACTCGGAAAGAGGTCTATAGATGGCGTAGCTTGCGCAGAGAAAGGCGCATAAATTCTTCCTTTACCTTTTAAGTCCACTGTTGGTGGAATCCCGGCTTTAATTTCAAGAGAAATATTATCGGTAAAAAAGTAATTGGTCATGATCCCTAGGGTAGTCACATCCTCGGCTTCTAAACCTGTTCCTGGATTGTTCCAGCTTGAGAGATTATAAACTTCAGCAGAACCACTCAGATTTGCAGAAAGCGTATCGACCCCTAATCCATCTAGAAGTCGAAGGATTGCGGTGGTTGAATTTGAACCCATGTCAAGATCGAGATTATTTTGAACAGCTTGAATACTGACATTACCTACTGCAGATGTAATGCCTTCGTTAGCTGCGGTATTTACTTTGAAAGGTTGTGCTTTCCCTTGTGGCATAACATGTAAAGCACCCACCGAAACTGAAAAACGTTTAAAGCCATCGCCTTCTTGCAGGCTAAAATAAGGGGAATCGGCATGAGTCAAAATAGGCATTAATGCCATTGAGCCAATAAACGTCCCTAAAACCTTTTTCATTTGAACTCCTTGTTCAATTTATTCATCTTTGTTTTTGTTATTGTTAATAAACTAAACTTGGCTCAATTAATCTGTATGAAAAACAAGAGTACTAAGTAGGTGAAAAGTTAATAAATAAGGAAATGTATTTCATTAAGTTTAATTATTTTAGTAATTATGTAATTTTTTAATTTAAAAATAAAAAAATACTGGTTCGCTCTGCTTTTTAGAAAATATGAATAGCCATCGATTTTTTAGACATCTTTTAGTTAGATAAAATAGAACACTTAAGACGTATTTTTTATCCTGAACATGATATCGAAATTAAATGAATTGTTATTAGAGTGCATAATAAAAGACTTGTTTTTACATTCTGCTCTTTTTTTTTGTACAATAGGCTGAGTTATTATTGAGTCAGTCTGATGAGCTCCCCAAATACTCCCAAGAAAAAGCCTTTAGTTAATTTACCGTTTCCTTTGAAGCAAGCTGAACAAGGTGCGACAGATGAGATCCTTGAAGATCTTCGTCCTAAGCCACAACGCTATGCGGATAGAACCTGGATGCCACCACGTGGTACCCGCCGTTCGATGGGAAAACGCTAAGTTTTAAAATAAAAAAGCCATGGTATTTGACCATGGCTTTTTTATTCGCTGATATTTAAATCATGCAACTTACTGAGAGACTGACATTCTTCGGTCTTTATTGAGATAATACTTTTTCTTCTGACGATACATATCCAGATCTGCACGTTTAAGCATATCGTCCATCCGCTCATTCAGCTCATTGGTGGCACAGCCAATCGAGATACTCATCGGTTGATGAGAATAAAATTGGTTATCGACCAATAATAACTCATTCAAACTTTGTAAGCAGTTTTGCAGCGCTGCATCATCTGCACCAGGTAATAGAATGACAAATTCATCACCGCCAATGCGCGAAGCAGAATAGGGCGTATGCTGAATAAGTTGGTTTAAAATGTTGCCCAGACGTCTGAGGATACTGTCACCAGCATCGTGCCCAATACTGTCATTGAGTTCTTTTAGTCCATTTAAATCAATAAAAATACAAGAAACAGGACGTAATTGATTGCGTTCGAGACGATTGAGTTCTGCGATATAAAATGAACGGTTATAGAGTTTGGTCAGGACGTCATGTTTACCTAAATATTCAAGATAATTTTCAGCCTTTTTACGTGCGGTAATATCAGTCAGAGCAACCTGCACGGTGCTCCAGTCGTCGAGATAATCAGGAAATACGGTAAATTGCAGCAAGACATGGCGAATACTGCCATCAAGTGCATAATTTACGGCTTCACGTTGATGATGTAGATTGCCATTCCAAAGTTCAATCAACTGTTCTTTAAAGGTTTGCAGCATTTCTTTGGCAAACACTTTATGTACATTTTTGAGCAATATTTCTTTGTTCGGAGCGCCAAATAAATCAAGCGTGGCTTGATTGACGTCAACGATCAGTATTTCTTTAATGCACTCTTGTACAAAATCGGGATGAACATCCAAAAAAGTGACAAAGTCTTCGATTTCTAAAGCGCGTAGCTGATCTAATTTGATTTTAATCCGGCTAAAATCTTCGACCCAAAGTGAGGTTGGAGAATAATGAAAACGCGCTTCTGCCAAATGACGACTTTGTTCTTGTAAACGGCAAGCTTCAGTATAAGAGGTGATATCTTCAGTCGTAATTAAAACGGCAGATAAATCCTGCTCATGACTCGGTAGCACGATGCCTTTGAGTTGAATGTCTAGGCGTTGTCCATTGAGCGTATAGTTCACGGCAGAATGGGAAAAATGTGTTTCACCATTCCACAATGCAACCAATTCTCTAATGTGTGTTTGACACATCTCCGCCTGAAAAACTAAATCCAGGTTTTGACATAAATGTTCAAAGTCACGTGCTTGATAAAGTTCCAACGTTTTTGCGTTAACCTGTAAGAGTTTTATTTTTCTCGCACATTGCAGAATACGTGATTCATCTTGTTGAAGAAAAGTGGCGAGATCCTGCACACCTTGCTGACGCCAGAGATCAAATTGTTTTTTGACTTCACTGTAATCTTCAAGCCACATGGCAATGGGGGATAGCTCAAAAAAAGGAGAATCTAGCATGTCTATTTTATGTGCTCGTCATTCTTCATGATAATTACAGCATGTAGTATAAGATGAAAAAAATGATATTAAAATAATGTGATATATAAAATAAAATTTATTTTTAGTGTGACTTATGTCGCTAAAAGTCGTTAATTCAACTTAGATAAAAAGCCAATGTAGACTTTGGCTTTTTTAGGGGGGGAGATATGGTGAAAAAAGTCTTTAGCGGCTGGCTTTACGAGCTTTATTTTCAGGTCTTGGTGCAGCGATTTCACGTTCAGCTTTCCAAACATCAATGAAATCTTTTTCATTAATATTGTACAGTTCAAGTAGGGCTAAAATGACGCCGCCAAACATCATTGGGCCTTCTGAGTTGCTTTGAAACTCAAATATTTTCCCATTCAGAGCATGCAAAATATCTTCAATTTCAAAAATACGGTCACGACCATTGCTATCTGTCGGGTACATTTGGGTATTCAGCACAATTTTCGCAAGACTTTTTTCATTATCTGTTAAGGCCAGAACATCAACCAATTTATCTGCCGAAGGTGCAAAAATTACCGAGTCTTGAAAAATTGTATGTAGAAGTTTCGAAGTAAGTTTAGGTAAAGCTTTTTCAACGAAAGGACGGAATGAAATTGGAAAAATAACATTTCTGGAAATCCCCTTAAACATGGGAGCAATTTCTTCAACTTTATAGCCAGCGACACCACAGCCAATCGAAGTAATGAAATATTTGGTCTTCGGATGATTCTTGGTATAGATTTTAAAATCATCAACATAATATTGAATCTGAGACAATGGCATTTGTTGTAAATGCTCATTCATTGTTGGAATAGCAAAACTTTGACCAGCCCATCCACGACCAATACCATTCATTGCACCAAAATGCTCTAGGGCAGTACGCGCTGCACCGCCAGTATGTTGACCTGCCATATTGCTGCCAAAAACAAAAATAGTATCTTCGGGTAGGTTTTTAACAATACTTTCGTCATGATATTGGTAAGTCATAAGTTTGATCTGTGGCGTCCTTTTGTTCATGTTGCAGGTGAAATTTATATAGGTCAAGTATCAATAAGGGATAAATGAACGCTTTATTCTTGAGTTTTTTTAGAGCCAAGAGTTTCCTCAAGAAAAACATGCGAAATCAGGCGAATTATTTTTCAAACATGAAAAAAATCTATGGGTTTATGTTGAATTATAATTTTACAGTCCGTACACGCCTCTGGTATTTACATAAATTTAGCGTTGTTTTGTGCAACTTTGCCCTCATAATAAAGCCATATAAAACTGTTGAAGAAGAGTGTGATGCAGGAACAGCCTTTTGAACTGGTAACACAATATCAGCCGGCAGGTGATCAGCCTCAAGCGATTGAGAAATTGGTGAAGGGGATTGAAAAAGGAATGCATGATCAGTTGCTCTTAGGGGTAACAGGTTCAGGTAAAACCTATACCATGGCAAATGTGATAGCACGCACGCAACGTCCAACGATTATTATGGCGCATAATAAAACTTTAGCTGCGCAGCTTTATGGCGAGTTTAAAGCCTTCTTTCCGCATAATGCCGTGGAATACTTCGTCAGTTATTATGACTATTATCAACCCGAAGCCTATGTTCCATCTTCAGATACTTTTATTGAAAAAGACTCATCGATTAATGATCATATCGACCAAATGCGTCTTTCGGCAACACGGGCATTATTAGAGCGACGTGATGCAATTATTGTAGCGTCAGTTTCAGCTATTTATGGTCTGGGTGATCCCAATGCTTATATGAGTATGCTTCTGCATATCGTGGAAGGAGACCGTATTAGCCGTGATGATATCATCCGTCGTTTGGTGGAAATGCAATACACCCGAAATGAACTCGAATTTTTACGGGGCACATACCGTATTCGTGGTGAAATTATTGATATTTTTCCTGCTGAATCTGATCAAAATGCCATTCGAATAGAGTTATTTGATGATGAAGTTGATTCAGTTCGATGGTTTGATCCATTGACAGGCAGAATGGTGCGTAAAGTGCCACGGATTACGATTTATCCAAAGAGCCATTATGTGACGCCTAAAGATAACTTGCAGCGTGCAATTGGAACGATTCGTGAAGAACTCGCAGAACGACTAGGATTCTTTCGTGCAAATGATAAATTACTCGAAGCACAGCGTATCGAACAACGTACACGTTATGATTTAGAGATGATGCAGCAGCTTGGCTATACCAATGGTATTGAAAACTATTCACGCCACTTGTCTGGCCGTCCTTCTGGTGAAGCACCTCCGACTTTGTTTGATTATGTACCTGATGATGCTTTATTAATCATTGATGAATCGCACGTTACCGTACCGCAAATTGGGGCTATGTATAAAGGTGACCGTTCACGTAAAGAAAATTTGGTCAATTACGGTTTTCGTTTACCAAGTGCGCTTGATAACCGCCCAATGAAATTTGAAGAATGGGAGCGGATTATTCCTTCGACCATTTATGTCAGTGCAACGCCTGCACATTATGAAATGGAAAAGTCTGAACAAGTCGTTGAGCAAGTGGTTCGACCCACAGGTTTGGTCGACCCTGAAATTGAAATTCGTCCAGTGTTAACGCAAGTGGATGATGTATTGTCAGAAATTAATAATCGTAAAAACTTAAATGAGCGTGTATTGGTTACGACATTAACCAAACGTATGGCAGAAGATTTAACTTCATATTTGAAAGAATATGGTATTAAGGTCGCTTATTTACATTCTGATATTGACACTGTTGAGCGCACTAAAATTATCCATGAATTGCGTTCGGGTGTATACGATGCAATTGTTGGGATTAACTTACTGCGCGAAGGCTTAGATATGCCAGAAGTGTCTCTAGTCGCCATTTTAGATGCAGACAAAGAAGGCTTCTTGCGTTCTGAGCGTTCTTTGATTCAAACCATTGGTCGTGCAGCGCGTAACTTAAACGGTAAAGCGATTTTATATGCAGATCGTATGACTGACTCCATGCAAAAAGCCATTGATGAAACGGATCGTCGTCGTAATTTACAGATTGCATTTAACCTTGAACATGGCATTACGCCACGCAGTGCAGTGCGTCAAAACGTCAATGATATTGATACAGGTGAAGTGCTGACAGATGATGAAATCGATGAAAAAATTTCAGATCAGGCCAAGGCATTAACTGCAGATGAACGTCATTTGATGTCGGATCCAAAACTTCTGGCAAAACATATGAATAAGTTGGAAAAAGAAATGCTAAAAGCGTCTAAGGAATTACAGTTTGAACAAGCGGCTCGTTTACGCGATGAAATCTTGCGTTTAAAAGCACAGATGATTTCATAATTTTGTTAGACAAGATGCGGAATATTGTTTGAATGACATACATAATTCAGACAAGAAAATGATTTTTAGAGCAATTTTTTCCGCTAGAGTAAAATCACGAGAAAAGAATCTACTTTATTTTATCGATAATTTTGCAGCGAAATGAGGCATAAAAATGACAACAACGAATCTTCCGAAAGCTGGTTTTAAACTCGCAAAAATTGCACTTGGTGCAGCAGTGTTAATTGGTTTGGGTGCAGCCACAATGGCCTATGCACAGACGAAACCGTTACAGACTGTGGAAAAAGTCGAGCTCGATCGTTATTTAGGTATGTGGTATGAAGTAGCTCGTAAGCCTATGGTTTTTCAAAAAAGCTGTGACCGTGATGTGATTGCGGTTTACACGCTAAATGAAAATGGCAACATTAATGTAAATAATCGCTGTGTATCTAAAGATGGTACCAAGAAGCAATCAATAGGCGAGGCATTTGTACAAAATGCACCGTTTAACTCGAAATTAAAAGTTAGTTTCTTACCAGAAGCCATTCGTTGGTTGCCTGTGGGGCGTGGTGATTATTGGGTACTCAAAGCCGATGAAGACTATCAAACAGTTTTGGTGGGTGAGCCACGTCGTAAATATATGTGGGTTCTTTCTCGTTCGGCTCACCCAGATCAGGAAGTGATTCAGGAATATCTGAATTATGCTCAATCTGTCGGTTATGACTTATCAGATATTATTCATACCAAGCAGACAGTAAAACCATAAACCTAAATATTTGAACAAATGCTAAAAAACCATGCCTGTGCATGGTTTTTTATTTGCTAGAATGTCCATGCGAAAAGCTTGATTGATCAAGCAAAATATCAAGATTATGTAGTCATTTGGACTGGAGTGAAAGATGTATAAAGGCGTTGCATTGTCTGTATTGGCATCGGTCACTTTTGGTATTTTGTATTTCTTTACCATCTTTTTAAAACCTCTAGATAGCGAGCAAACTTTTGCATGGCGCATGTTGGCGACCTTACCATTTTTAACCTTATTTATGTGGTGGATGAAAGATTTAAACAAAGTCAGTGAAATTTTTTGGCGAGTGGTTAAACAGCCGATCTTTCTGATTTGGTTAATCATCAGTTCTTTTTTATGTACTACACAGCTTTGGTTGTTTTTGTGGGGGCCGATTAATGGCCGTGGACTAGAAGTTTCTTTGGGATATTTTCTACTGCCTTTAGTGATGGTTCTGGTCGGATGTGTGCTGTATAAAGAAAAACTTTCTAAATGGCAGATGGCTGCCGTGGCACTGGCAATTTTAGGTGTCGGCCATGAAATTTGGCGTATTGGCAGTATCGCGTGGGAAACTGTTTATGTCGCTGTGGCTTATCCAATTTATTTCTTTTTACGTCGTACCTTTAAAACTGATCATTTGGGTGGTTTTTGGTGGGATCTTTGCTTAATTCTGCCTGTAGCATTTTATTTAGGATTTATTCATAGCGATAGTTTAGCGCTGATGTCGTTATTCCCGCATCTGATTTTGGCGGTTTTAGGACTTGGTTTTCTGAGTGCGCTTGGCTTAGGTAGCTATATGTTGGCGAGTCGCTATCTGCCATTTGTGATTTTTGGTTTGTTGAGTTATTTAGAACCTGTGTTGTTAGCATTTGCATCGATCGCATTGGGAGAGCGAGTAGAAGCAGAAGAATGGCTGACCTATATTCCAATTTGGGGTGCCGTTTTGTTATTGGTGATAGAAGGCATCTTGCATCTGTTGAAACAAAAGCAAAATGAACGTGCGTTAGCTAAAAATGTAAAAGCGTTAAATGATCGAATCGATTCTTAGACTGAAAATATTGGTACGATAAATTGATCAGTTCACAATTAACGCTTGCTGTTTTTTAAGAAAATCTTAAACTTATAAAACTAAAACACACCATGATTCAATTCATTGTTTAGGAAGAACAGCATTGAATGATGGTGTACAAAAATATTTATTTTAGATAAAAATAAACTGAAATCGATAAAAGATTGATTAAAAAACCAAGATACAGGAAGCAGTCAGTGGTTGTCCCATTTCATCTAAGCGCTAAACTTTTACAGCTAGAGCCTGTGTTGGATCAGCATTGGCGGAGTATTGTGTCTGAAGTATGCACTGATCTTGATCAATCCAATTTAGCGCAGATACAGCAGGTGTTATCGCAAAAAGGTATTCGTTGGGAGTCTTCATCACGGTCGTATCAACTTGATGTGCCGATGAATTTGGGCATGTTGATGAAAGTATTAAAATATGATGTCATGCGTGAGCATGCACAGTATTTGGCAACACAGCTCGAAGAACTTCGAACATTGACAATGAGTATTCAAGTTGCGCAAAAATTAGAAGAAAACCTAGCCTATATCAATAAAATAGATGCCGAAGAAGATTTTGAATTACAGCATGAAAAAAACGTATTACATCGGCATTTCATTTTAAATGCTGCACAAATCATCCGTAAAATGGATTTGATTGCGCCGAGTGATGCACGTGAACTCACTGCCCAGCAAGTCAAAATTTTCTTGATCGAAATTTTCTTAAAGTCACATATGTTGGGGCAATTTTTTGATGCCACTATCCCGAAATCGTCTGAGATTTGGCAACATCCGATTTTTAAATACTATTTAAAGCGTGAACAAAAAACGAGATATTTACAAATCGTACAAACATCTGAGTTTATTTATATTTTGTCGCCTAATTTAGATTGGACGACGCAGTATTCCGCTACACGGTTTTTATCGACAAAGCACAATGACGCTTTAGCAGACGACGTTTTTGATGGGGTGGCCATAGATTTAACTACTGCTTTAGAGAATCAGCAAATAGAACAATTAAAAATTCAAGTGTCAAAGCTAGCATCCATAGTAGGTTTTATACATTTAGATCTACAAAATTTAATGCAGCAACTACATACACGGGTAGATAAGCATCTACTTTTGATGCTGCATGTAGAGGATGCCACTCAACAATTGGCGACGGTTTTACCTGCTTTTGAGCAGCAGTTCAATGAATTGATTTTGAAGCCATTACATCAGACTGTTCAATTTCAACTAAGTGAGCAGATACAACATGATTTTGTATTTTTCCATAGCATGCAAATATCTCAGAAGCTCATCACGAGTCTAAACGTCTTAAGTAGCTGCCCGAAGTTTGAGGCGAGTTTGGAGTTAAAACGACTGCGACTTCAACTACAGGCTTGGCAGGTGCTTTTGTTGAAACGGCGTGCTCAAATTTTTCATGTTCAAAACGAAGATGAGTGGGAATTACATCATCAGCAGTCACAGCAAATTCATACGGCGTTGAAAGCGCTCTTGCAGCCGGTCGATGATCAACAGAAGATCTTTGCTACAGACGCAACTGTAGAAAATACGGGTACCCATGGCGCGCATGCGCATGTTGGATTTTCCAAACGCATGACGAAAACAGGGGAGTATGAAAGCCTTGAAACCGATGCTTTAAAAGCGCAGCAGCAAAAAAAGTGCCAGACTTATATGCAGGTTTTAATGTTGCTGAAGGAACATGCTTCACAGCTCGTCAATCTCGATTTTGAGCCATGTGAAAATGCCTTAAAGGTGCAGTCTTTTAGTGATCGGAGATATTTTGCGATTAGTACTGGAGAGAATGGTTTAAATGCACTACCGAAAATATTAGAGCTGAGTGTAAATTTCTTTGATTTTAATTTGGAAAAGTTTGCTGAGAATCTGAAAAATTCACAGAATTTTAAATATTGATCTGACTTTAAAACTAATGTTAGGCAGTAACATTAGAGGCGTAATTTGATCCAAATAAAAGAACGATACGCGGTAATGTTATCCGCAATTGTCTAAGACAAGGTTACTTCTAATAAAAAATGTTTTTGCGATACTTTGAATAAATTGACGGTAGTGAACGAGTTTTGCGGTGAGGAGCATTGCTCCGCAAGATGGTTTCCTTATGAAGCACGCTTCTTATTTTGCCAAATGAGAAACAACGTTTCGTAAGAGTACCTCTAGCTGAAGGCTAAACCCTTTATTCAAACCTTAGATGTAAGACTCTGTCGAATAGTCTTAAAAATCATTTAAAAATGTGAAATTATTATTACGAGCTCAACATTAGTAAAAATACTATAAATTGAGCAAAATAAAAAACACCACAATTTGAACAATATAAATATTCGTTTATCTTTGAGCTAAATATGCAGAGATCTGGTTGATAAAACTACATTTGAAATTTTGTGACAAAAATCTGCGAAAAAACCGGTTTTTCAACTTTCGGCTATAAAATCATAATACTAATCATGATTATTTTGAAAATTGATAGTGAATATATAACAAAATAACCTTGTCGAAATCTGCTTTTAGATTCATTAATTTTCAGTTTTCCATTACAATTGTGGGGTTTTGAAATTTATGCTTAGATTTACAATTAATTAGAGGACGTATCTGTGAGCAAAGACACTATCGTTGCCCTACATGCAGAGCACCAAGGTCGCTGGAAAAACCGTGAAGAAATCGCGGAACGTATGATTGCCCTAGTGGGTCAGTTATATCGTGAAAAAAACATCGTAGCTACAGTATACGGTCGTTCTTTAATTAACCGTTCGGTTATCCAAATTCTTAAAGCGCATCGTCGTACTCGCGTACTTGACGTTGAACTTTCAGTTGTGAACACTTTCCCAATTCTTGAAGCTTTGGCAAAAATCGAAAACATCGGTACTGCTGAAATTGATCTTGGCAAACTTGCTGTTGAGTTCAAAGAAAAAGGCGGTGATGTTGACGCATTCGTTGCTGACGCTGTGAAATCACTTGAAGGCAATGCAACTAACGTTGAAAACCGTGATGTTGTACTTTACGGTTTCGGTCGTATCGGTCGTATCCTTGCACGTTTGATGATCAGCCAATCTGGTTTAGGCCGTGGTCTTAACCTTAAAGCAATTGTTGTTCGTAAATCATCTGACGGTGACTTAGAAAAACGTGCGTCTTTGTTACGTCGTGACTCTATTCATGGTCCATTCGCAGGTACGATTTCTGTTGATGAAGAAAACGAAGCAATCATTGCTAACGGTAACTTCATCAAAGTGATCTATGCGTCTAACCCATCTGAAGTTGATTACACTGCTTACGGTATTAACAATGCGCTTGTAATCGACAACACAGGTAAATGGCGTGATTCTGAAGGTCTTGCACAGCACCTTAAATGCGCTGGCGCTGCACGTGTAATTCTAACTGCACCTGGTAAAGGTGACATGAAGAACGTTGTATACGGTGTGAACCAAGCTGACATCCTTGATGAAGATACAATCATCTCTGCTGCAAGCTGTACAACAAACGCGATCACACCAACACTTAAAGTGTTAAACGACAAGTACACAGTGATCAATGGTCACGTTGAAACAGTTCACTCGTTCACGAATGACCAGAACTTAATCGACAACTACCATAAAGCTGACCGTCGTGGTCGTGCTGCTACTTTAAACATGGTAATCACTGAAACAGGTGCTGCTAAAGCTGTTGCTAAAGCACTTCCTGCTCTTCAAGGTAAATTGACTGGTAACTCAGTACGTGTACCTACTCCAAACGTATCTCTTGCAATTTTGAACCTTACTTTGGGTCAAGATGTTGACCGTGAAGAAGTGAATGAATACATTCGCCAAATTTCAATCAACTCTAACCTTCAAGGTCAAATCGGTTATACAAACTCAACTGAAGTTGTATCGTCTGACTTTATCGGTTCACGTACTGCTGGTGTGTTTGACGCTCAAGCGACAATCGCTTCTGGTAACCGTTTAACTGCTTATGTTTGGTACGATAATGAAGTGGGTTATAGCTGCCAAGTATTGCGTATTGCTGAGCAAATGGGCGGCGTAAGCTATCCAAAAGTTCCTGCTGAAACTAATGCTTAATTAGTACACGCTGTAAAAAAAGGGCCTCATTTGAGGCTCTTTTTTTATCTAAAGAGTATGGGTTAAAAACTTAAGGCATAGATGACGAATGGATTGATCAAAAGCATCAAAAGTTCTTGTTTTTTCTGCCACTGTTAGATGAGTGTGAGTCATTTATAATGAAAAGCTGACTAAAATATTCAAGTTTTAAGTTAATGAAATTATTAAAGAATTAAATACAAAAAATTGCAAACTGGTTTATATAATGTGTTCAAAATGAGACTGTAAAAAATAAAAAGCAAAAGGAATTTAGTTTGCAAGCAAAGCACATGCTCAGTGGATTGGCATTTATTGTGTTTGCTGCACTCTGTGGTGTACTTATCGCCATTTGGGTGTTTAAGCACTTTAATATTTATATCCCGCTAGAAAATCAAAACGTCAATATCGACCTGCAAGAGCCATTACAAGCCGAAGTCAAAATTCATGATGCCTTGGATGTGGACGTGACAGGGCGGGTGAATGCTGAAATTCCTATACATGAAAATTTAAATATTCCCTTAACTCAAACGCTGACACCACGGGTGTATTTTGATAATCAAGTCCCGATCAAGACCACGATTCCAGTGCGTGAAACTTTGAAAGTGAATCAAAACCTTCCTGTGACTACCAAAGTGAAAGTTAAAGTCATGGGGCAGGATGTGACTTTGCCACTCAAAGGTGATATCCCGATTCAATTGGATATTCCAGTGAATATGAATGTGCCTTTGGAGCAAAAAGTACATTTAAAATTTGATGCGCCAGTCAAAACAGTGCTGAAAGAAAACCTACATATTCCACTCAATGCAAATTTAAAAACCAACATTCCTATTGAAGGTAATTTGAATGTTCCAATTAAAACGGCATTAAAAGCGACAGTGGATGTGCAAAATACGTTGCCCGTTCAAATTAAAAAGGGTGAATTGGTGATTCCACTAAAAACAATGCGACTCAACAGAGAGCATGCCAAAACTGAAGCGAAAGCTCAGGAGTAAGCCATGTGGATATTTCAATCGGCGAAGCGCATCATTTTAAGTTTTATCGCAGTTGCGTTATTGGTTGCGGTGCTATTTTGGTTGTATTTAAATATTTATGCGTCGATGCAAGTGCGTGCAAAAAATGCTGATATTCAATTGTCGCATTCACTACCCACCAAAATTTTCGTTTGCAATTATTTGCAAACGCAGTCCATCGGGACGTTGGATACGCAGATTGCTTTAGATCGGAAGCTGCAACTACCCTTGAAGGGAAAATATCTGGCAGATTTGCAGTTTAGTGTAGAGGTTCCCATTTCTGTTGATATTGATTATTCCACCAATATTCAAATTAACCAGACGATGCCGCTTGAGGCGACCACAGATTTGGTGATTAAAAATAAACTCGTGCCGAAATTTCCGTTAAAAATGGATATTCCTGTCAAGTTAGATGTGCCTTTTCATTTGAAAAGAACCTATAACATTCCTATTCGAATAAATTTTAATGGTCCAGTGTATTTTGAGTTTAATGAAAAAGTCGATTTGCATGTGGTACATCAGTTTGCACCACAACTCAAACTCAATGACCCGATGACCATGCGAAAAATCGCAACCTTTAATGCCACGATGTATAACGCAGAGCGTAATACCAAGGCAAATTTAGATATGAATATGGATTTGCCGATAAAAAATGTACATCCATAAGCGTGATTCAACTCAAAAAAAAGCCCGAATCAATTCGGGCTTTTTTGTGGGTTCAATCTTATTTTAAAGCAGCTTCAACAGCACTACGTAGAGAAGTGGTTGGGTGACCGAGTAACTGTTCCAAGTCTTTACGATCACTTTGCATTGCACCGTCAATGCTATTGATATCGGCATCGACGATCACATCTACAAGACCAGCGGGTAAGCCCGCTTGTAATAGGCCTTGCGTGTAGTCTTCTGCTGTTAGATTTTGATAGTGAACATTTTGACCTGAAACTTGCTGTAGGGTTTCAGCAAGCTGTGCCAATGTGAAACTGTCTGAGCTTGCAAGTTCATAGGTTTTATTCTCATGACCAGAGCTTGTAAGTACTTTTGCAGCTGCTTCGGCATAGTCAGCACGGGTCGCTGCATTAATTTTTCCATCCTTTGCTGCACCAAATAAGGTACCTGTTTCAACCACATGCCCAGCAGCAGCAAGATAGTTTTCGACATACCAGTTATTTCGTAAGAAGGTATAGCTTAAACCACTAGCTTGAATCAGACTTTCTGTTTCACGATGCTCTTGAGATAAACCCAATGGCGATGTATCGGCACGTAACAGGCTGGTATAAGCAATATATGGAACTTTTGCTTCTACAACAGCATCAATTACGGCTTTGTGTTGTGGAGTACAGCGACCAATTTCATTGGCAGAAATGAGTAATAATTTATCGACACCTTGTAGTGCAGGAACAAGTGTATCTGGTTGATCATAGTCAAAATGACGAAGTTCGATGCCTTGAGCTTGTAGAGATGCTGCTTTTTCTGGTGATCGAACTAAAGCGATGATGTTTTCGGCCGCGGTTTCTTTCAATAAAAATTGAAGGACCAATTGGCCTAGTTGACCTGTTGCACCTGTAATTGCGATTTTCATATTTAAACCCTCTGATTGTTGAATCAATGATCTTGATGGTTGAATCTTAATCTGTTAACTTACTAAATGTAAGTACGTACCAAAAAGTAAGTTAGTGACTTTGAGGAAAGATTTAATGAACACATACGCTACAAGTAAATTATTAGGTCAAGTTTTATCCACGGACTGTCCATCTAGAGAAATATTGGAACATCTCACCAATAAATGGTCAGTATTAGTTTTGCGTTGTTTGACTGAAGGGGTACACCGTTTTAGTGAACTTAAGCAGCGGATCGAAGGGGTGAGCGAAAAGATGCTGGCTCAAACGCTGAAAATGCTCGAGCAAGATGGTTTTATCTTACGGACAGTCTATCCAGTCGTGCCACCCAAAGTTGAATATCAACTGACTTTAATGGGCTCACAGGCTGCAGAAAAGTTAATGCATCTGATTGGTTGGGTTGAACGAACATTGCCTGAAATTATTGAAGCCAAGGAAAATGCACGTAAATAGCTTTCAGAAATGGGGAGTGAAATTCGTTTGCTATTTATCAAAGCTATTTTGATGATGAGCTAAAGATTTTCGAGCGATGTGCGGATTTTCCTAAAAATTTGCATCAGCACCAAGATGAATGAAATTTATAGTATTGCTGAATAATATTGTTCGAGAAATTCTTTAAAATATGGCAGAATAAGCGGTTTTAAAGTTTTTAGAGGATTGGCAAATATGCGCTTTGTTGATGAAGCAGTCATTACCGTAGAGGCTGGCGACGGTGGCAATGGCGTAGCCAGTTTTCGCCGTGAAAAATTCGTACCATTTGGTGGTCCAGATGGTGGTGATGGTGGTCGTGGCGGTAACGTATACGTTCAAGCCGACAACGACACAAGTACCCTAGTAGATTATCGTTATACACGTAAATTCCGTGCAGAACGTGCTAAAAATGGTCGTGGAGCGAACTGCTCAGGTCGTGGCGGTGAAGATACCGTATTGCTCGTTCCAGTGGGCACAACAATTGTAGATACAGAATCTGGCGATATCATCGGCGACTTAGTGGCTGACGGTCAGCGTGTGTTAGTGGCAGCAGGTGGTGAAGGTGGTTTGGGTAATACTCACTTCAAATCTTCAACCAACCGTTCTCCACGTAAATGTACACACGGCTCAAAAGGCGAATATCGTGAAATTCGTCTTGAATTAAAAGTACTCGCAGACGTTGGTTTGTTGGGTATGCCAAATGCGGGTAAATCAACCTTTATCCGTGCAGTTTCAGCAGCAAAACCAAAAGTTGCAGATTATCCATTTACCACTATGGTGCCAAACCTAGGTGTGGTTGATGCCGATAGTCACCGTTCATTTGTAATGGCGGATATTCCGGGTCTAATCGAAGGTGCTGCAGAAGGTGCAGGTCTAGGTATTCGATTCCTGAAACACTTGGCACGTACACGTATTTTATTGCACATCGTAGATGTTCAACCGATTGATGGTTCTGACCCTGCGTACAATGCAAAAGCAATTTTGGAAGAGTTGAAAAAATTCTCCCCAACACTTTCAAAATTACCTGTTGTATTGGTACTCAATAAAGTAGACCAATTGGCGGCTGAAACGCGTGATGAATGGTGTGATCACATTCTCGAAGAGTTGCAGTGGAAAGGCCCTGTATTCAAAACTTCAGGTTTAACGTTTGAAGGTACTAAAGACGTTGTGTATTACCTGATGGATCAAATTGAAGAACAGCGCGAACGCGAAACTGAAGATCCTGAATATGCAGCAGAAGTTAAAGCGTTCCGTGATCAGCTTGAAGCTGAAACACGTGAGCAAACGCTTGCTGCGAAAGAAGCATATCGTGAAATGCGTCGTCAACAACGTCTGGCAGGTCAAGGTGAAGACTTTGATGATGAATTTGAAGACGGTGATGATGAGGCAGAGTCGTACTACGTACGTTAATTGCTGAATAAGTGTCAAAGCAAACAAGTCTGAGGACAAGATGATAGAAGTGGTAGATGGGCAACGTCAGCTCAAGGGTTGTAAACGTATCGTTGTTAAAATCGGATCATCACTACTCACAGCAAACGGAAAAGGGTTAGATCTGGATGCAATCTCGCATTGGGCGGGACAAATTGCAGAACTACACAATGCAGGACACGAGATCATTCTTGTGTCTTCCGGTGCTGTGGCTGAAGGGATGGTACGTATGAATTTGGACAACCGACCCACAGATCTACCCAGTCTACAGGCTTGTGCTGCCATTGGTCAGATGGGCTTAATTCATACTTGGTCTAGCGTATTAGAACAACGTTCGATACGCACAGCGCAAGTTCTGTTAACGCATGATGACTTGGCAGACCGTCGTCGCTATTTGAACTCTTGTGATGCTTTGCAGCATTTGATCGATTGGCGTGTGATTCCTGTGATCAATGAAAATGACACAGTGTCGACTGACGAAATCCGCTTTGGCGATAACGATACTTTAGCTGCGATGGTGGCTGGACAGGTTCATGCAGACCTCTTGGTGATTCTAACTGACCAAGAAGGTATGTTCGACTCTGACCCACGCTCCAATCCAGACGCAAAACTGTTCCATACAGTACGTGCAATGGATGAATCATTATTCGATATGGCGGGCGGCGGCGGTAAATTCGGTCGTGGTGGTATGTTGACCAAAGTTCGTGCGGCACGTTTGGCAGCCAAGTCAGGTTGCCCAACAGTCATTGCGAGCGGCGATAGCGACAATGTGCTTTCACGTGTGATGGCCGGTGAATTACTCGGTACCTTATTCATTACGGATAATGACCGTGTCACAGCCCATCAACAATGGTTAGCTGCACATTTACAAACAGCTGGTCGTTTAGTGATTGATGATGGTGCAGTCAAAGCCATTCGTGATAATCACCGCAGTTTATTACCTGTAGGCGTGAAAGCGGTTGAAGGGCATTTTGAACGTGGTGATGTGGTGGAATGTGTCGATACACAAGGTCATCGTGTTGCCGTAGGTCGTGTAAACTTCAGTTCACGCTCGGCAGAAATCGTTAAAGGTTTGGCCTCAGATAAAGTTCATCAAGTTTTAGGGGAAGCCCGATCACTTGAAATGATCCATCGCAATCATATGTCGATTTACTAAATTGAAAGATCAAAATCCTGCTTCCGAGCGGGATTTTTTATGGCATGCCATTTGAATATAACGATAAAAATAGTAATAAGACGAGAAGAATATGAGCGAAATTTAATATTTAAACCTTCAAGATCTAAAAGATGAGCAGGCTCAACTGTGTGATTTATTGGCCCAATGTGTGCAAGATGGTGCATCACTGGATTTTTTAGCAGAAGAATCTAAGTCGCACTATGATGAATATTGGTCTGCTGTGGCAAAGGATATTCAAAAGCATAAAACCTTTTTGTGGGTGGCGCTGCAAAGCGGTGAAGTTGTGGGCACAGTACAATTGGTTCGTGCCACCAAAGCCAATGCACTGCATCGTGCTGAGATTGAAAAACTTATGGTGCATCCAAAGGTACGTCAGCAAGGCATTGCTCACCAACTATTAACACTTGCAGAAGATAAAGCAAAACACTTGAACTTGAAATTACTTGTACTTGATACGCGTACAGGCGATGTCTCTGAAAAGCTATATGAAAAATTTAGCTTTATAAAAGCTGGGATCATTCCGCAATTTGCATTGAGCCATACAGGGACAATAGATTCAACGACATTATTTTATAAATTATTAGTTTAAGTTGAAACGGATGGATATTTTAGACCAAAACTCCTGCACAGATGCAGGAGTTTTTCATTAAAGGTTCTTTTGATTAACTCGTTTAGAGAGTTCTTCCGCACTTTCAACTCGTTCAGAATAGCGATCTGTGAGGTAGGCAGATTGACCACGTGTGAGTAGGGTAAATTTATATAATTCCTCCATCACATCGACAATGCGAGTGTAATAGGAGGAAGGTTTCATGCGATCATTTTCATCAAACTCTAAAAATGCTTTCGCAACGGAAGATTGATTTGGAATCGTGATCATCCGCATCCAACGCCCAAGGATGCGCATTTGATTAACAGCATTAAAAGATTGCGAACCACCACTGACTTGCATTAACGCCAGCGTTTTACCTTGAGTAGCACGAATGGCACCTGCAGCTAAAGGAATCCAATCAATTTGTGCTTTCAATATAGAGCTCATCGCACCATGTCGTTCTGGAGAACACCAAACCATGCCTTCAGACCATGCAAGTAATTCATGTAATTCCTGAACTTTAGGATGGGAGGTTTCAGCATCTTCCGGTAGTGGAAGACCTTTAGGATGAAAGATTTTGACTTCTGCACCAAAATGTTCAAGGATTCGACCCGCCTCCAATACCGTTAAGCGGCTAAATGAGCGTTCACGGTTGGAGCCATATAGCAGCAGGATGCGTGGCGGATGTTCCAGTGCTTTAGCTTGAACTTGCTCAAAACGCGGTGTTTCAAGTAGATCTAGTTGAATATTGGGGAGCTTCATTTTAGTTCTCTTTATACCATTTGCGTTTTAACCATAGCGATACACTCACTAATGCAATCAGCACAGGGACTTCAACCAATGGGCCAATAATCGTGGTAAATGCAATCGGAGATGCAATGCCAAAGGTGGCGATGGCAACAGCGAGGGCAAGTTCAAAATTATTACCTGCTGCGGTAAAGGATATCGCAGTGGTTTTGGCGTAGTTATTGCCCATCCATTTGCTCATCAAAAAGCTAATGAAAAACATCACCACAAAGTAGATTGTGAGGGGAATGGCAATACGCAGTACATCCATCGGAAGGCTCACGACATCTGCACCTTTGAGGCTAAACATCACCACAATGGTAAAGAGTAATGCGATTAAACTGATGGGGCTGATTTTGGGTATAAATTGATTTTTATACCAATCCAGACCTTTTTGTTTTACCAATATGGCACGCGTCAGGAAACCGAGCAGGAAGGGAATACCTAGATACACCAATACTGCATGTGTGATGGTCCAAAAGCTGACTTGGATTACTTGTGCTTCGATACCAAAATATGGCGGTAAAAAACTCAAAAAGAACCATGCGTAGGTACTAAAAAATGCAATTTGGAAAATACTGTTAAATGCCACTAAAGCCGCAACGTATTGGTTATCCCCACAAGCGAGATCATTCCAAACCAGAACCATTGCAATACAACGTGCTAAACCAATCAGAATCAAACCGGTCATGTATTCAGGGTAGTGTTGTAAAAACACGATAGCCAAAATAAACATCAGGCAAGGTGCGATTAACCAATTTTGAAGCAGTGAAAGGTATAGGGTGCGTTTGTCTTTAAACACTTCAGGCAGCGCTTTGTAATCCACTTTCGCCAAAGGTGGATACATCATCAGGATTAAACCAATGGCAATCGCAATATTGACATCACCAATATTGAGTTGATTTAAAGCTCTTGAAGCACTAGGAATATACACGCCAATCGCAATGCCTAGCCCCATTGCGATAAAAATCCATAGCGTTAGATTGCGGTCTAGAAATGACAGTTTTGCAGCAGCCATTATTGGATCTCTGAAATTTTTTGGATTTCTTGGTTGAGTTCTTCGCGACTTAATTGCGTAATATCGAGCGTAAATAAAGCATCTAAACGGCGGTTAATATGCGCCACGGTATCAAGAAAAGCTGCAAGTTTGATGTCATCTGCAAGCTCTAAATGGGAAGGATCTTCTAAGCCCCAGTGGGCTTTGATGGCAGAACCTAAGTAAATTGGGCAAGCTTCTTGAGCGGCAGAACCACAGACGGTAATTACCACATCGGGTTGGTATTGTTCACATGCTGCGATGGATTTACTCGACAAACCCTCAGTCGGTAGATTAATGTTTTGTAGGGTTTTCAAGGTAAACGGGTGGACTTGTCCTGAAGGTTTACTTCCTGCGCTATAGGCACGGAAACCTTCAGGGGCACGCTGGTTAAAAAGTACTTCGGATAAAATGCTGCGGCAGCTATTGCCAGTACATAGAAATAAAAAATTCATAGCGTTTCACACAATGTTGTCGTGTTTTTTGGGGAATTTAAATCTAGGTCTTTAAATCGTTCTTGGTGACGCATGACATCGAGTATTTGTGTGCACCAAGTAGGCAGTGCAGGGTGAATGGAGTAATAGACCCATTGACCTTTACGTTGATCACTCAGCACACCTGATGAACGCAGTAATGCCAAATGACGCGAAATTTTAGGTTGGCTTAATTCAAGGGACTCAGTGAGTTCGCAGACGCAGAGTTCACCTTTACATGCCAACAGCATGATGATGTTCAGACGAGTCTCATCTGCAAGTAATTTGAAAAATTCAGTCTGTTCCATGTTTATCTGTATATATGGATTTGCATATATCTTTACATATGAATATATGGATGTCCATATGTATTGTTCAATAAAAATCCCACACTTGGTGGGATTTTTATATTTAGATCAGTTTAAAAGTCGAATGAAGTTTGTAAAAAGAAAGTACGTGGCTGACCAATATATTTACCACCTGTTGCATCTGATGAACGGGTGAAATACTGTTTGGTTTAAATAAAGATTAGATGGAATTTATAGTCAAAAAAACCGCGCTAAAGCACGGTTTCTTGAAATATACTTAATTATTTAAACTGGATGGTACCGTTGGCATTTACCGTGATTTTAGATTCGCCACCTGCCATTTCTTGCTCAGGAATAGCATCAGCTGCCGCAGCTTTCATCATCGCCATACGCGGAACTGGCTGACCACCATAATTGCTGGTATTTAAATTAATATTAACCAAGTTGTAGCCTGATTTATTCCATGCCTGAGCGAGCGCTTGGGCACGTTGTTGAAAGTTTTTGGATACTTCAACCATCAGTTCATTTTCAACTTTTTTACGCTGTGCATCTGACACACTAAAGCTGATGGACTGAGTTTGGAAATTTTGTTGTAACTCGCTTACCAACTGGCTAGCTGCTTTAAAATTTGTACTTTCTAAACGCACTTCGGCACGACCACGCCATTCTTTCAATTTACGACTGTCATTGTCATAAATCGGGTAGGTGCTTTGAGATCCCGTTTCGATTTTTACCGCAGGGTATTTACGGGCTGTGTTCACCGCTTGGGTCATCAATTGGTTGATTTGGGTAGCAAGTTCAGCCGGTTGTTTATTTGATTTTTCAATATATAAAACGGCATACATTTGGTCGTTCGACACTTGGCGAGTAGCATCCGCCTGAATGTTCACGATGTTGTAATTGAGTGGGTCGGCTGCTTGAGTTGCTGCTGCCAAACCTAGACCGGATGCTAATAAAACAGTAGATAAGATAATTTTACGCATTGTTATGACCTATTCTTCTTTCAGAATGACTAATTTAGCTTATGCTCTTATCTTAAAATCTTAAAAGGGGATTGTGATGGATTAAAGGAAAATCTGTGGTGGGATTGTAAATCTTTCAAGAAAAATAAATGCATTGCTTGATGAATATTGCTTCAAATAATCAATACTTAATTGCGTAAATGTTTGAAGATTACAATAATCATTCATAAATTGTAAAAAAGCATAAAATAAAAAGGTTTTCTTTGTTTTGTCACACTGTAAGATGATAATTCAGGTTATCCATGGCATAGATCTGTTTTTTCTCTCAATTATCTTTTTATTTGATCATAAAAGTGATTTATTTTATTGAAAAAGTCTGTATCATCCGCCGTCTAGTTAGCCATTACACAAAGAGCTCTTAAAACTAACTAGAAACTCATAAAGCACCGAGTCAAAGGACCGCAAGTCACCCGACTTATTTCTTTCAACCCATATCAGAGATGGTAATTCGATATGAGCGTTTCTTCTGTAAACCCTGCCACTAATTCTACTAACGAATACTATTTGACTCGCCAAAGCCAGATGGAATCCAATGTTCGTAGCTATCCGCGTAAACTTCCACTTGCGATAGCAAAAGCTTTAGGTTGTTGGGTTACCGATGTTGAAGGTACAGAGTACCTCGATTGTTTAGCTGGGGCAGGAACATTGGCATTAGGCCATAATCATCCTGCGGTAATTCAAAGTATCCAAGATACACTTGCAAGTGGCCTCCCATTGCATACTTTGGATTTAACAACGCCTTTAAAAGATGCTTTTACTGAAGCACTACTTGAGCAATTACCTGGTGGTAAAGAAGAGTATTGTCTACAGTTCTGTGGCCCGTCTGGTGCAGATGGTACAGAAGCAGCAATTAAATTAGCAAAAACTTACACTGGTCGTAGTTCAGTAATCAGCTTCTCAGGTGGTTACCATGGTATGACTCACGGTTCTTTAGCAATGACAGGTAACTTGTCTGCTAAAAATGCTGTGAACGGCTTAATGCCGGGTGTTCAATTTATGCCGTATCCGCATGAATACCGTTGCCCATTAGGCATTGGTGGTGAAGCGGGTGTAGACGCATTAACGTATTATTTCGAAAACTTCATTGAAGACGTAGAAAGCGGTGTAACAAAACCTGCAGCTGTAATCTTGGAAGCAATCCAAGGTGAAGGCGGTGTGGTGACTGCACCTGTAAAATGGTTAAAGAAAATCCGAGAAGTGACTGAAAAGCACAACATCGTGTTGATTCTTGATGAAGTACAAGCGGGCTTTGCACGTTCAGGTAAAATGTTTGCCTTTGAACATGCAGGTATTGAGCCAGACGTCGTTGTAATGTCTAAAGCAGTTGGTGGTAGCTTACCACTTGCAGTATTGGGTATTAAACGTAAGTTTGACGCATGGCAACCAGCGGGTCACACGGGTACATTCCGTGGTAACCAACTTGCTATGGGTACTGGTCTTGCAACAATAAAAACCATCAAAGAGCAAAATCTTGCGCAAAACGCACAAGAACGTGGTGATTTCTTACAAGCTGAATTGAAAAAATTAGCTGTAGAATTCCCATGTATCGGTAATGTACGTGGTCGTGGCTTGATGATTGGTGTTGAAATTGTTGATGAGCGTCAAAAAGCAGATCACATGGGTTCTTTACCAGGTGATTCTCAATTGGCAGCAGCAATTCAAGCAGCATGTTTCAACAACAAATTGTTGTTAGAAAAAGGTGGTCGTAACGGTACAGTCATTCGTTTACTTTGCCCATTGATCATCAATCAAGCTGAATGTATTGAGGTGATCGTTCGCTTCAAGAAAGCACTTGCTGAAGCACTTGTTGCAACTCGAGGCGCGTAATAATGGTTGATTTTGCAGAACATCGTAAAGCGTTATTCTGCAATGATGCACAATCCATTGCTGACTACCAGTCAGCAATGGGCGAAGCGGTAAAAGCCGTTTCTGCATGGTTGCAAAATGACAAAATGTACACCGGCGGTAGTATTAAAGAGCTTCGTAGTGCAATTGCATTCAATCCTTCTAAAGAAGGTATGGGTGTACAAAAATCACTAGACCGTATGGTTGAGCTGTTCTTAAACAAAAGTTTAAAGGTGCATCATCCTCATTCACTCGCGCATTTACACTGTCCAACAATGGTCACTAGCCAAATTGCGGAAGTGTTAATTAACGCGACAAACCAATCTATGGACTCATGGGATCAAAGCCCTGCAGGTTCATTGATGGAAGTTCAGTTAATTGACTGGCTTCGCCAAAAAGTTGGCTATGGTGCAGGTCAAGCAGGTGTATTCACCTCTGGCGGTACGCAGTCTAACTTAATGGGTGTTTTGCTTGCACGTGATGCATGTATTGCTAAAAACTGGAAAGACGAAAACGGTAGACCGTGGTCTGTTCAGCGTGACGGCGTACCTGCGGAAGCAATGCGTAACGTCAAAGTGATCTGTTCTGAAAACGCACACTTCTCTGTGCAAAAGAACATGGCCATGATGGGTATGGGCTTCCAATCTGTAGTGACTGTTCCTGTAGATGCAAATGCACGCATGGACATGGATGCACTTGAGAAAACCATGGCGCACCTTCAAGCTGAAGGTAAAATCGTCGCATGTGTAGTTGCAACTGCGGGTACAACCGATGCAGGCGCAATTGACCCATTGAAAGAAGTTCGTGCAATCACCAACAAATATGGCGCGTGGATGCATATCGACGCAGCATGGGGTGGTGCTTTAATTTTATCGAATGATTACCGTGATATGTTAGACGGTATTGAACTGTCTGACTCGGTAACGCTTGATTTCCATAAGCATTACTTCCAAACGATTTCATGTGGTGCGTTCTTGCTGAAAGATGAAGCGAACTATCGTTTCATGCATTATGAAGCTGAGTACTTAAACTCTGCTTATGATGAAGAGCATGGGGTTCCTAACTTGGTGTCTAAGTCACTACAAACAACTCGCCGTTTTGACGCGTTGAAATTGTGGATGACGGTTGAAGCGCTAGGTGAAGAGCTTTATGGTTCGATGATCGACCATGGTGTAGGTCTAACACGTGATGTTGCAGATTATATCAATGCAACTGACGGTCTAGAAATGCTGGTTGATCCGCAATTTGCATCGGTATTGTTCCGTGTAGTGCCAGCAGGCTACCCAGCTGAATTGTTAGATACATTGAACCAAAACGTAGCAGACGAATTGTTTGCACGTGGTGAAGCGAATATTGGTGTAACTAAAGTAGGTCAGGTTCAATCTTTGAAAATGACGACTTTAAGCCCAGTAGCGACTTTAGACAACGTGAAGAATTTGCTTGCTCTGGTGCTTGCAGAAGCTGACCGTATCAAAGGCCCAATCGCTGACGGTACATATACACCTGCAATTGACTAATTGTCATTTTGTAGTTGTAGAAGAAGGAGCTCATTTGAGCTCCTTTTTTTTGTTTTAAATGAAAAGGCGCTTAATTTATTACATGGCCACAATTTTTCATTGAGTGATGATAGTTTACTGTGTAGGCAGATTTTTACTTTGACGGATCAAAGTAACTAAAATCCTTCTCAGGGAAAAGGTACATCCATGTGACCATTACCTTATAGTGACATCCCTGTCGCCAGTCGCGATATTCATTGATGTTTATCATTTGATGAATGAGATACCACTTAATATTTATAACCAATAGAAGGCTTGTAAAGGAGTTTCCCTCTCCTTGTAGGAGAGGGTTAGGGTGAGGTGAATGCAATACGATATTGATGTTATGCCGCAAATAATGGACTAAAACCTTTCTTACGCAGCAGTTTGCGGTACATACTCGAACTGCGGTCCGCAGGGAAATGCGCTTCGATGCTTAAATCTAAGGGTAAATATTCAGGCTTTTGCGATTCAGAGACTAAACGGTCTTCTTCAAATATTTTCAGGTTAAAGTCATAAGCATCTTCGACAGGTAAGTCTTTGTCATAATTGCGGCAAATGGGAGCAAATAGACGGGTGGAGCGGGCAGTCATGGGGGATGCCGCATTCATAATCACTTGCTTGCTGTCGTTTGGAAAATGTATGGTGAGCGTTGCAGTAAAGGGTAGATGAATCTCAAAATGCCGTAGCCATTCAAAGCCATCTTGTCCTCGTTGTTCTAATCCAATTGGGTAGCGCCCAACACTGCTCCAATAGTCTGCATTAAAGCCAGTTGCTGTTTCCGTGGTTTTATAGTCAGGCACTTCTACATTTTCAGGGTCGCCAAAGGTATCAGGATGTACCCAAGCAAAATGCGCGACATCAATAAAGCCTTCAAGCTGACGGCCTGCAAAACATTGAAAATCGACCGTTGGGCACACCAATTGCTGAAACTCGGCTTCATCCCAATATGGCATGACTGGAATGTTTGGCGCAGCATCTTTAGTGGCAGTGAGCGAACACCATATCAGTCCATAACGCTCAACAGCGGCATAAGTACGTAAGTTAAAGCGAGGTGAAATTTTGTGCTCAGGATGTGCAGGGATGCGGTTGCAATGACCGTGTTCACCAAAGCGTAAGCCATGATAGCGGCAGACTATCCCTAGACCATCATTTTTACCTAAGCTGAGTGGGACGCCGCGGTGAGGGCAGGCATCTTTAGCGACAATCAGTTCTTCTCCCATTTTATAAATGACGAGCGGCATATCTAAAAGCATGGTGCCATAAGGCTGTTCTGTAATGTCTCGAGCGAGTGCAATGGGATACCAAAATTCTGCAAGTAAGTGCCAGTCATGTTCTTCAAAAGTCATATGCACAGGCAAGTCCGGATTAAATGTCGCAATGGCTTTACTGGTCATTTTAGGCTCTGTTTTTATGTAAACTTGCATATTGAGCGAACTAAAAATGTAATGAAATTTCAATTATTGGAATATGAGTGAATAAAAAATCGAACATGCAAATGTGCATCATTCAGAAAAAGAGGAGAATTTGAAAAAAGAAAATAAGACAAAATATGACAGTGACATGAATTCTTACGAATATCAAAGTAGAAATAAATAAGACCAATACTTTGATAAATTTCATTACGTATTGAAAAATAAAGAATTATATTTAAATCAATGTGCAATCATCAATTATCATAAAAGCGTCATAAAGATGTAACCTAACTGTCATACTCTAAAATCAAAATGCGTATATCGAAAAAGTACAAGACTTTATTAGAAAGTGGCGTACTCCAATAAATGCATCAATAAAGAGAGATGAGAATGCGCTTAAATCATATCGCACTTGCTATGGTACTCACTACTGGGGCAACAGTCGCTACAACTGCAAATGCAGCTCGTGACACGATCCAAATTGCTGGTTCTTCAACTGTACTGCCTTATGCAAGTATTGTTGCAGAAGAATTTGGTAATACATTCCCACAATTTAAAGCACCTGTCGTAGGTTCAGGTGGTACTTCAGGCGGTTTGAAACAGTTCTGTAACGGTGTTGGCGACAACACAATTGACGTTGCAAATGCCTCACGTCAAATTAAGGATACTGAATTAGCTGCATGTAAAAAAGCAGGTGTTAACCAAATTTTAGAAATCAAAGTTGGTTATGATGGTATCGTATTTGCTTCAAATGCGAAAAAAGCAGCATTTAAACTTCGTCCACAACACGTGTATGCCGCTTTGGCTGCTGAATTACCATCTCAAGGCAAGATGGTTAAAAACCCATATACGCGTTGGAATCAAATTGACCCGACATTACCAAACGAAGCAATCACTTTAGTTATTCCTGCATCAAACCATGGTACACGTGAAGTATTCCAAGAAAAAATGGTAGAAGCAGGTTGTGAGACGTACTCAGCGATCAAAGCTTTAGATAAAGATGCTCAGAAAAAAGCATGCTCAACTTTCCGTAAAGATGGTCGTGTGATTGAAATTGCGGGCGACTATACAGAAACATTGGCACGCTTGAAAACGTCTCCTAATGCAGTAGGTGTATTCGGTCTAGGTTTCTATGACCAAAACCGTGACAAGCTACGTGTAGCAACAGTGAATAATGTAGCGCCGTCTGAGAAGACAATTTTAAATGGTTCATACCCAGTATCTCGTCCATTGTTCTTCTACGTTAAAGGCGAGCACTTAAAATCAATTAAAGGCTTAAAAGAGTTCACAGAATTCTTCCTAAGTAAAAAAGTATCAGGTAAAGGTTCTAAGCTAGAAAAAGCAGGCTTAATTTCAATGTCTGACAAAGAACGTGCTGCGGTACTTGCAAACTTCAAAGCGGGTAAGGCTGTTAAATAAAGTATGGAAATAGCCAATGGCAGGGTCGACCTGCCATTGGCTTTTTGCAAAGAAACAGTTTTTTCAAGAAGGGCTTTTGAAAAAACAGTGGAGATTACATGAATCTGCTACTTATTGGTGTGTTGCTCGCAATTATTGCAATCGCTTATCAAGTTGGACTGACTAAAAGTCGCAAACTTGCAGGTAAAGGCAATAACTCAGCAATGTTGCATTCACGACCGGGCTATTATGGTGTTTTGGTCGCTTTATGGTGTGGGATTCCCGCTTTTTTAATCTTGATTGTTTGGAACTTGGTTGAACCGAGTATTTTTCAACACGTTATTTTAAATAATGTCCCTGAAAATATTCGTTTAAGTTTAGATCCTGCAAGCACGAGCGTAATGGTTGACCGCGTTCAAGCGATTGCTTCTGGTTTTGGGGTAAGTGATACGCCAGCTGCATATGAACTTGCAGCAGCAGAACAGTTAAAGAAAATTGAAAACATCGGCTCATATGCAAAATTGGCCGTTGTGATTTGTGCGGCATTGATTGGTTTAGTCATGGCTAAACGCCGCATCGCAGAAAAATATCGTGCACGAAACCAAGTTGAAAAAGTTTTAAATGTGGCATTGGCACTATGTTCAGGCGTGGCGATTTTGACCACTGTCGGCATCGTAATGTCGATGTTTAGTGAAGCAATGCGCTTCTTTAGTTTTGTTAATCCACTCGATTTCTTCTTTGGTACTGAATGGAACCCAGGTTTTAGTACTTCGGGAAGTGCAGAAGGCAGCTACGGCTTATTACCTTTATTGTGGGGTACGCTCATGGTGAGTGGTATTGCGCTATTGGTTGCTGTTCCTGTTGGTTTGATGATTGCTATTTACTTAGCTGAATATGCCAAGCCAAGTTTCCGTGCTTGGGCAAAACCGGCCATTGAAGTTCTCGCAGGTATTCCAACCATCGTTTACGGTGTATTTGCCTTAATGATTATTGGACCCTTTGCAAAACAGCTCGGTGCATATATTGGACTTGATATTAATGCAACCAGTGCTTTAACAGCGGGCTTTGTGATGGGGATTATGATTATCCCATTCGTTTCATCATTATCTGACGACATCATTACCCAAGTCCCTCGCGCGCTTCGTGACGGTTCACTCGGTTTGGGTGCTACAAAATCAGAAACCATTCGCCAAGTAGTGATTCCAGCTGCATTGCCGGGCATCATCGGTGCATTCTTATTGGCAGCATCTCGTGCGATTGGCGAAACCATGATTGTGGTGCTTGCAGCAGGCAACAGTCCTTTACTGCATATCAACCCACTCGAAGCGGTATCTACAGTCACCATTACCATCGTAAACCAATTAACAGGTGATACAGACTTTGCGAGTCCTCAAGCATTGGTCGCTTTTGCACTCGGTTTAACACTGTTTGTGATTACTTTAGGTCTGAATATTGTTGCACTGTACATTGTGCGTAAATACCGTGAGCAATACGAATGAGTACGACGAATACATCAAATATGGATCAAAATTTTGATCCGCACGCAGCCGCAGAGCTTCGTGAAAAACGTAAGAAAATCATTGAAAACTCATTGGCAAAAAGACACCGTAAAGAAAATACCTTCCGTGTCTTGGGCTTTAGTGCAGTAGTGACTGGCTTATTGTTCGTCGTGCTATTGTTTGGCAGTATTTTAGCCAAAGGCTTACCAGCATTCTGGCAAAGCTCGATGACGGTGCCTGTGTTTTTTGATCCAAGCATTGTCAATATAGGTGCGAAACCGGTTCAAAAAGAAGGTGAATCTCCTGCACAGTTCCAAGAGCGTTATATTGCTTGGCAAACAGAAATGGGCATGGTGGATTGGGATGCGCTGATTGTGAATGGGATCATTGCAAAAGATCCAGCGATTGCCTCTCAACGTGATGATCTCAACAGTTTATATACCAGTTCAGAAGCTTATCGCTTACGAGACATGGTTATGGTAGATCCTTCATTGATCGGTCAAAAACAAGATTTAAAAATCCTTGCAGATGCCAATGTCGATGTCTGGTTAGCCGGTAATATTGACCGTAGCTTGCCTGATGAACAGCAGCAATTAAGTCCGGAACTGCGTCAACTCGCAGATAAACTTAAAGCTGACGGTGTGATATCTAACTCATTTAATACTGAAATATTTAAAAATCCAGACTCTCGTAGCTCACCTGCAACTTCAGGTTTAGCAGGGGCGTTTATGGGTTCACTCTTCATGATGCTGATTGTGATCATTATTTCGATTCCAATCGGTGTAGCATCCGCAATTTACTTAGAAGAATTTGCACCTAAAAACTGGATTACCGATGTTGTCGAAGTCAACATTAACAACCTAGCAGCAGTTCCTTCGATTGTCTTTGGTTTGCTTGGTGCTGCGATCTTTATTGGTTGGATGCACATGCCGCTTTCGGCACCTGTGGTTGGTGGTTTAGTCTTAAGTTTGATGACACTACCAACGGTCATTATTACCACACGTGCTTCACTGAAAGCTGTACCGCCATCGATCCGCCAAGCCGCTTTAGGTTTGGGTGCATCACGTTTACAAACTGTATTTCACCATGTCTTGCCATTGGCATTACCGGGTATCTTAACTGGTGCCATTATTGGTGTTGCGCAAGCCTTAGGTGAAACTGCTCCATTATTATTGATTGGTATGAGTGCCTTTGTGGCAAGTGTACCAGCCACTCCTTTAGATCAATCCACTGCATTACCTGTACAAATTTTCCTTTGGCAAGGTAACGAACTACGTAACTTCTTTGAAGGGCGTACCGCAGCAGCAATCATTGTACTTCTTGCTCTCATGATCGGCTTAAACAGTTTAGCCATCTGGTTACGTAAGAAATTTGAAGTACGCTGGTAATTGAGGGCATTATATGAATAGCGTCGTTACAACAGAAAAGAATTCCTTAGATCAGGATAAGTCCGTGAATCCAGAACAAACACAATTTACCTCTGCTCAGGGCAGCCAAAAACAAACCAATACTGCGTTTGTATCACAATTCGATACGCAATCTAGCGCGAAAAAAGATGCGAAATCGACCAATGTGAAAATCAGTACCAATGATGTGCATGTGTACTATGGCGAATCTGAAGCGATCAAAGGCATTGATCTGAATATTTATGAAAATGAAGTGATTGCCTTTATTGGTCCGTCTGGTTGTGGTAAGTCAACTTTCCTACGTACGCTCAACCGTATGAATGACACGATTGATTCTTGTCGTGTGACAGGGCAAGTGCTCATGGATAATCAAGATATCTATGATCCAAATCTAGATGTGGTGTTACTGCGTGCCCAAGTGGGTATGGTTTTCCAAAAACCGAACCCATTTCCAAAGTCAATCTTTGATAATGTCGCTTATGGTCCAAAACTTCATGGTTTGGCACGTGATAAATATGACATGGAAGAAATTGTAGAAAATAGTCTGCGTAAAGCAGGGCTTTGGGATGAAGTGAAAGATCGTTTGAGTCAACCAGGTACGGGACTTTCAGGTGGTCAGCAGCAGCGTCTATGTATTGCGCGAACCATTGCAGTCAGTCCTGAAGTAATTTTGATGGATGAACCTTGTTCAGCACTCGATCCGATTGCAACAGCAAAAGTAGAAGAACTCATCACTGAACTTTCAGCGCAATATACCATTGCGATTGTGACCCACTCGATGCAACAAGCAGCACGTGTATCTGACCGTACCGCATATTTCCATTTGGGTGATTTGATTGAAGTCAATTCCACTGAAAAAGTCTTTACCCAACCAGATCATCAGCTGACAGAAGCTTATATTACCGGTCGTTTTGGTTAATCTAGACTGTTTGAAAATAGAGCCGAAAGGCTCTTTTTTTATGGAGTAAATATTAAGGTAAAAAAGTCCTGATAGAAATAAAATGCTCAATTTGATTCAATGAGAATTATTTTCAAAAAATAGATTGAATTTTTGTGATGCAACCCACATGTTATACAACATAAATATGAATTAAATGAGTTTCAATTTTATGCTATTTCATAATCCCAAGTTGCCTGCGGAAATTCGTGTAAGTCACTTAAATGCACGTATTAATGAACAACGAAAAAAAATTGCGCAAACGACTGCATCTAAACTTGAGCTGCTGCAACTAAGCCAACAATTATCAAAAGAAGCGCGCGCACGTAAAAAGAATAACCAAAAAATTTATGTAATCGATTTTAATGGTGATACCGCTGCATCTGCGGTAACAAGTCTACGTGAAGAAATTACCCTGATTTTAGCGACAGCAAAAGCTGGGCGCGACCGTGTGGTTTTACGTTTAGAAAGTCCAGGCGGGATGGTGCATGGCTATGGTCTAGCTGCTGCACAATTGGTACGTTTACGTGATGCTGGATTTAACTTAACCATTTGTGTGGATAAAGTTGCTGCAAGCGGTGGCTATATGATGGCTTGCATTGCAAATGAAATCGTTTCAGCACCATTTGCTGTGGTGGGTTCGATTGGTGTGGTTGCACAAGTGCCGAACTTTAACCGTTTATTGAAAGAAAAGCATATCGATTTTGAACTGTATACTGCGGGTCAGTTTAAACGTACCGTAACGATGTTTGGTGAAAACACGGCTGAAGGTAAAGCCAAATTTGAAGAAGAGTTACAGCAAACCCATAACTTATTTAAACACTTTGTTGAAAAATATCGTCCTCAGCTTAATGTCGATAAAGTTGCAACAGGTGAGCATTGGTATGGGCAAGATGCCATTGATCTTAATCTAGTCGATAAATTGCAAACGTCAGATGAATATCTGTTAAGTCTTATGCCACAACATGATGTATATATGATTGAAACCCGCAAAAAGCCAACACTTGGTGAGAAGTTGGGCTTACAAGCAGCACAAATTGCGGACTCATTGGTTCCTGCAGTCATGTCTAAAGTGATGGAGTCATTGAGTAAAGCAAATTCGAGTCTCGTGCAGTTGCGTGATCCAAAACTCTAAAATTGTTTTGTTATGAAGTATTTAAAGCCCACCTTGGTGGGCTTTTTTTTATGCTAAATGATGCTGCTGTGATAGATTGCGTTGCGTTCATAGATATTGATGATAATGATGTCTAATTTTCTGTTTATTTTAGGTGGTGTCATTTGCCTAATGGTTTGGCCTTGGATTTATCTGCTGCATTTTCACAGTACGCAAACATCTGTGCTGAAACAGTATGCTGCGCTGTTTTGCCCAGCAGCAACGCTGTTGGCAGGCTATTTTTATTATTCATCACTACAGACAGATGTCCGCTCCAAAGCATGCGGCACTATTGTGAGTTATCAGCGTTATATGAGCAGTGGCAATAAAAATAAAAGACAACCTTTTGAACGGGTTGAAATTTTAGTGAATCATGCAAAATATACACGGCATTTACGTATAGCAAATGAGCTGCAAAAACAGCCAGCGGGCGCAAACGTTTGTTTTGAATATTATGACCGAAAATTGAACCCGCATATGACAGATTCAATCTTAACTCAATGGACTGCTTAAATATTTAACTGATGTTACGCAGTAACACCAGAAGTGCAATTTGATTCAAATAAAACAACGATACGCGGTAACGTCATCCGCAAGTGTTTGAGACAGGGCTGCTTCTAATCAAAAATTTTTTTGCGATACTTTGAATACGTAGACGCGAGCGAACGAGTTTTGCGGTGAGGAGCATTGCTCCGCAAGATGGTTTCCTTGCGAAGCTTCGCTTCTCATTTTGCCGAATGAGAAACATCGTTTCGTAAAAGTACCTCCAGCCGAAGGCTAATCCCGTTATTCAATTCCTAGATGTAAGACTCCGTCGAATAGACTTAAAAATCATTTTTAAAATGAGAAATTACTTCTAGGTGCGTAACATCAGTATTTAAGATAAAAAATATTCAGGCTTTTGTTTAGCGTTATTCAACAAATTTGATGTCATTAAACAAATACCACCAGTGATCATCGCACCAAGTGTTGCGAGCAGCATATCTTTATGCGCATCCCAAATATCACCTTGTTGCCCATTATAATTTTCAGCTTCTTCTGGTGATAAGCCAATGGCAATCAGCCATTCGATCCATTCATAAAATAAACTGGTCGCCATGACGAATTGTACGACCAATAAAAAGAGTGTTCCGGCTTTTAATTGTGGTAGCCAGATTTGAAATATGCGATAAAAGAACGGATAGAGCAGCAATCCATAGGCAAGGTGTACAAGCCGATCATACATATTCCGAGACCATCCCATGCTTTGGTCAAGGTTGAAACCGAAGAGAGCTTGTGTCCATTCAGAATAAGGCACATAAGAATATAAATAATGGGCACCGATGACATGAATCAGTAAAAAGCCAAGATACAGGCAAACAGTTGCGAAACTTAGCCCTATTTTATAGAGGAAAACGAGCAGCACGATCAGCATAAACGCTGTGCCAATTTGATGGAGTATATACGCTTCCATTTCTAAAGGTTGGATACTGGCGATCGCAATAGCAAGAGTTAATAACGCAAAAGCTAAGATGTGCTTAAGTTTTAATTTGAAATCAATCATGAAAAGGCAAAGCTCAAATTTTTTATCGGTGTGCAATGTTTATAATTCGCGGCAAGTATAGCCATAATGCGATGAAAGGTGTTAGTTCGCCGGCGTTAGAATTTGTGCATTATTTTTTCAAATGTCATCAGCTAGCTACTAGGGATAAGTATTTTCAAAAAGATTGTATTAAACTCAGATGTATATCGAAGTTTATATATTTGGAAATGACTATAACCGTTGTTGAGGCATTTATTGCGACTCAAAATTGTTATTTTAACTATGAGTTTGAATAACTTTATTTAACAGATGATTTTCCAGAAGAGCTCTCAGTGTCTTTGCGCGGCATGATGTTTCGCCATGAAATTCAGTATCCTGATGCCATATTTATATTTGGGGCTGTACTAGATTAGCACTATGTTAATCGATGAAAATGAAGCTAACTAACTGTAAATTAAATAAGAAAACTCAATTAAAACTACTAGAGTTTTTCGTGCTAGGAGTGACTGCAAGAGCTGCTGCTGATTTATTAAAAATTCATCATAATTCAGCAGCACTTTTCTTTACTAAGATTCGTAAAATTATTTCTTATCATTTAGAAGTTGAAGCCTTTGAAATATTCGATGGTGAGATTGAATTAGATGAAAGCTATTTCGGCGGAACCCGTAAAGGGAAACGAGGACGTGGAGCTGCTGACAAAGTTATCGTATTTGGTCTATTGAAGCGAAATGGTAAAGTTTATACTGTTGTTGTTCCTGATACTAAGTCTGGTACTTTAATGCCTGTAATTTCTAAGAAAATCACACCAGATAGCATTGTTTATACAGATCAATGGGTAGCTACAATGCTTTGGATGTTGCAGGTTTTTGCCACCATAGAGTTAACCATTCAACTCATTTCGCAAATGGGAAAAATCATATCAATGGAATTGAGAATTTTTTGGAATCAAGCGAAAAGAATATTGAGAAAATATAATGGTATTCCTAAAGAATCTTTTCGCTTGTTTCTAAAGGAATGTGAGTTTAGATTTAATTATGGCAGTCCAAGTCAACAGTTAAAAACTTTGCGAGTTTGGACTGGAATTTAAATCTTATCTAGTACAGCCCCTTATATTTATTACTCAGATGTTTTAACAGGCTGTGAATTACAACGAATGAAAGATGATTGGGCGAAATATTGCCCTGCGGAATAAAATTTACTTCTAAATTTTCACTCTCCTTATAGGAGATGAGAATCCGCAGAATATATTCTGAGTTCGCAAGGGAGAGATGGATAGTCTCATCTCCGTGCGGCGCACGTTCCTCATGCCAAAGTGAGAAGGAGTATATAGGTGGAAATAAAAAACGAGGCATGAAGCCTCGTTTTTTGATCTATCTAAAATTAGATTTTAGAAATAAGATCTTTAATGTTTGCCGCTTGAGTTGATGCATTACCTGTATAAGTTGCAGGTGTCATTGTCGCAAGACGCGCACGGTCAGCAGCAGGAACAGCTTCAAGCTCATTACCATTTACGAAATCAACCATCATGTCACGAGTCATTGCTTGACCACGAGTTAGGGCTTTAAGTTTTTCGTATGGTTTTTCAACTGCATAACGACGCATAACAGTTTGAATCGGTTCAGCAAGTACTTCTTGCGCATGGTCAAGGTCTTCTAGAATACGTTGAGCATTCAATTCAAGTTTACCAATACCTTTAGAGCAAGCTTCAAATGCGATCAAACTTTGTGCAAAACCAACGCCCATGTTACGAAGAACAGTTGAGTCAGTTAAGTCACGCTGCCAGCGAGATACAGGAAGTTTTTCGCCTAAATGCGCAAGTACTGCATTTGCAATACCCAAGTTACCTTCAGAGTTTTCGAAGTCAATTGGGTTTACTTTATGCGGCATAGTTGAAGAACCAACTTCACCTTCTTTCAAACGTTGTTTGAAGAAACCAAGTGAGATGTAGCCCCAAACGTCACGGTTAAAGTCGATCAAGATGGTGTTGAAACGACGTAGCGCATCAAAAAGTTCCGCCATGTAGTCATGTGGTTCGATTTGAGTGGTGTACGGGTTGAATTCTAAACCTAATGATTCAACAAATGCTTGTGAATGAGCAGGCCAGTTAATTTCAGGGTAAGCAGAGTAGTGCGCGTTGTAGTTACCTACAGCACCATTGATTTTACCAAGTAATTCAACTTGTTTGAATTGTTTGATTTGACGTGCAAGGCGGTAAGCCACGTTCGCCATTTCTTTACCCAAAGTTGTTGGGCTTGCAGTTTGACCATGTGTACGAGACAACATTGGTTGTTCAGCGTGTTGTTCAGCCAAAGCAACGATTGAATCGATGATTTGCTGCATTGCTGCAACTAAAACTTCACGGCCATTTTTAAGCATTAAAGCATGAGACAAGTTGTTGATGTCTTCAGATGTACATGCAAAGTGAATGAATTCGCCAGCATTTTTAAGCTCATCAATATGCGCGATTTGCTCTTTTAAGAAGTACTCAACTGCTTTTACGTCATGGTTAGTTGTACGTTCAATTTCTTTAATGCGGTTTGCATTGTCTTCAGAGAAGTTCGCAACAATTGCATCAAGTGCAGCGTTAGTTTCAGCACTGAACGCTGGAACTTCAGTGATTTCAGGACGGTTTGCAAGCGCTTGTAACCAACGCACTTCAACAGTCACACGAGCATGGATTAAACCAAACTCAGAGAGGAAGGGACGTAGAGCATCACATTTGCTTGCGTAACGTCCATCTAATGGAGAAAGTGCGGTTAAAGCGTTCATAGCGATTCCTTTAATTTTGGAATTAAACGTAAAACAAAAAGCCTGTACTGCATCAGTTAAACCACCTGATACTGTAAACGGGCAAGATCTTGAATATCTTGTAGTAGCTTGCGCTTACTGAAAATCATACCCCATGAGCTACCACCGAGCTGACGCCATAAATGTGCCATTTGTAAGCCGGTAAATAAGGTGGCGCGAATGCGATTGGTATGAGAGGTGTCTTTAAATGCTTCGGCATTACCACGAACCATAATACGTGGATTAATTTGGCCAGCAGTTTCAATATAGGTTTGCGCTAAATTGGCAATGATACTTGGATGTAAATAATTATTATCAAAAAAGGAAAGCTGTCTTAGAATTTTTTGTTGGGATTGTTCGATGATTTCGACAAATTTAGGATTGCTATAGACTTTCTTTTCTAACTGCAATAACGCCATCGCATACGTCATGGGTAGCTTAGTATTGGCAAGTTTAGGAAGTCTAGATTTGGGAGATGTATTGAAGGGTTGAGTAATGCTACTTTCTAAGGTTTTTAATCCCAGCGAAATATCCGCCAAGCCACTAAAAAAATCAAGCGTCTGACTAGACTGATTCGACTTAGGACGGATATTTAAACTGGCTTTAATGAGATGTTCAAAATAAAAGTTACCGCTTTCCCCGATACTCTGTTGCCCAGTCAATGCAGTCATGTGGGTCAGCTGTGTCGCTTGAAAAACAGCAGCTAACGCCAATGCACGATTTTGGCGAGTATTCAGAGTCTGAGGCTGTTGAAACGGTAACTCTGTCATCCGAAACAATCCTTATTCAATAAAATCCGGTTTAGGCGCATTGGTATGATGAATCACACCACCCCCTAAACAAACTTCACCGGTGTAGAACACCACACTTTGACCCGGTGTAACAGCACGTTGTGGCTCATCGAATTCGACACGCACACCATTTGGCGCTGTAGGGTCTTTAAATATTGTACAGTCTTGGTCAGGCTGACGATAGCGAGTTTTCGCTGTGCAGCGGAAGCCTGATTCAGGAATCTCTTGTTCACCAGCCACCCAATCAATCGCTTCAGACCATAAAATGGTGCTTTGCATGAGTGGATGTTCATGACCTTGACCAACGACTAGGCGATTACCTTCGATATCTTTATGCAGTACAAACCAAGCGCCTTCTTCAGCACCTTTTAGACCACCAAGACCGATGCCACCACGTTGGCCGAGCGTATAGTACATTAAGCCGTGATGTTCACCAACCTCTTTACCCGTGTCTAGGACGATTTTTCCGGGTTGAGCAGGTAAATATTGCTTTAAGAAGTCATTAAATCGACGTTCGCCAATAAAGCAAATTCCTGTTGAATCTTTTTTCTTCGCGGTGATTAGACCTAATTCTTCAGCGATTTTACGCACTTGTGGTTTTTCAATTTCACCCACAGGGAACAAAGTTTTGTTAATTTCACGACCATGCACTGCATGTAGGAAATAGGTTTGGTCTTTGTTGTTGTCTAGACCACGCAGTAGAGGTGCATACTCTTCACCACGTGAATTTTTTAGCGTTTCACCACGGCGGCAATAGTGGCCTGTCGCAATAAAGTCAGCACCTAAGTTGACAGCATGGTCTAGAAATGCGCGGAATTTAATTTCTTTGTTGCAGAGAATATCTGGGTTTGGTGTACGACCTGCGGCATATTCTTCTAAGAAATGCTCAAAGACACGGTCCCAATATTCCATCGCAAAGTTTGCGGTATGAAGTTTGATACCAATTTTGTCACAAACGGCTTGAGCATCGGCAAGATCTTCCATTGCCGTACAGTATTCCGTGCCGTCATCTTCTTCCCAGTTTTTCATGAAAAGACCTTCAACTTGATAACCTTGTTGAAGTAAAAGTGCTGCAGATACAGAAGAATCTACACCACCAGACATACCGACGATGACACGTTGTTGCATAGGATTAAGCATCCAAATTTGAAATTAAGGGAGAATTTTGGTGCTCGTAAATGAGCGATAAAGGAAATTTTTGACCTGAAAGAGCATCTTGCACTGCTTTAATCACTAATGGACTGCGCGCACGGGCAGACTCAATGAGTTCATCAAGCGTCATCCATACTGCACCGACAATACCTGTGTCTAACTGTGCATCGGAATGGTACTGAATGTCCTTAGCTAAGAAACAGAAACGGAAATAAGTACGATCAGGGAACATCGGAGGAGTATAAGTATACATGCCTAGGAGGTTCGTGATTTCTACATCATGACCTGTTTCTTCCATGGTTTCTCGAATGGCGGCTTCAATAATGGTTTCGCCAGCTTCAACATGACCTGCAGGTTGATTAAATACAGTATGGGTCACACCTTCTGTATGTTCTTCAACAAATAGGAATTTTCCGTCTTTTTCAACGACTGTAGCAACAGTGACATGAGCAGTCCAAGCGGTCATAGAAAAGCACCATGGGGTAAAAACGCTATTCTACAAAATTTAGGGAGCGGTGGCTATGATTGATTTTTTTCTTAATTTCCTTGAGATGCGTTTCAATATTGAAGTAAGAAGAACGTGGAGGAATCTTGTAAGATAAATCCATTGTACATATCTTCACACTGAAAATTATTTTGAGAATTAGATGAAAATACTAAGTTTATTTATATTTGTTATGTTAATGGTTAGTTGTACTGCAAAAAGCGGTGCTGATGAAAATTTGTTGCTTGTAGATGATGCAATTCTCGACGTTAAACAAACGCTGCCAAAGAAAAATAATGCATATACAGTTTGGAAAGATATATACAGAGATGGTGCAACTATTAAATTAATATATCAGATGGATAATTATACATTTCCAAAAGATAAAATATATTTGTTAGAAGAATATGCAAAATCAGATTCTGTAAAGAATGTTATTTGCAAATCTTTATTAGAAACATTTGGTTGGGATTATTCTGTAGAGTCAATTACATATGATATGAGTGATACAGTTATATTTTCTTTTGTTTATAGTAAGAAAAATTGTTAAATAAATAAAAGTGTATTGTTTTATTAGTTAGTGAAATTATAGTTTTAGCTCAGTACTAACCGAGTTGTTAGAGATTTAACATTACTGCTTTTCAAAACTACTTGCTTAATAAAGTAGTAATAGATCTCTTTCATAAATCAAAAAACGATCTTCTTTTTGGTTAATATTTGCACTCCGGATTTCTTAGCATTCGTGCATAATCTGCGGATGAAATACATCGATTCAAACAAGCTTTCTGATCCTC